>NZ_VOZD01000006.1:0-144863 GCF_013419915.1 Acinetobacter sp. YH12043 | reverse complement strand
AGTGAAGGTAAAGAATGTTGAAGGGTGCAATCTAAATTTTCAGATAAAGTCATAAAAAAATGAGCGTATTTACATACACTCATTTTTACTACATTTTACTAATATTTGCTTAACTGACTGGCATTACTCAATATTGAGGGCTTTTTATCAGCTTAATAAATTAAGCCAAACCTTTTTCTTTCAAAACCTCAAGCATGGTTGAACCCAACTCTGCAGGACTACGTGTATACGCCATTCCCGCGCGTTCAAAAGCTGCAAACTTCTCTTCAGCAGTTCCTTTACCGCCAGAAATGATGGCACCTGCGTGACCCATACGCTTACCTTTCGGCGCTGTTACACCAGCGATATAACCTACCACCGGCTTGGTCACATGCGACTGGATATACTCAGCTGCTTCTTCTTCCGCAGTACCGCCAATTTCACCAATCATGATAATGGCTTCAGTTTGCGGGTCTTCCTGGAACAGTTTCAAGCAATCAATCTGGTTCATGCCTGGAATCGGATCACCACCGATTCCGATACAGGTTGACTGTCCAAGACCTAATTTAGTGGTTTGTGCAACCGCTTCATAAGTCAAAGTACCTGAACGTGAGATAATGCCGATCTTACCTGGCTGATGAATATGACCCGGCATAATCCCGATCTTACACTCGCCTGGCGTAATGATACCCGGACAGTTTGGACCGATCAGACGCGTACCATTACCATTGGTTTCCAGATAACGTTTAGCTTTTAGCATATCCAGTGTTGGTACACCTTCAGTAATCACAACAATCAGCTCAATACCTGAGTCAACAGCTTCTACAATAGAATCGAGGACAAAAGGTGCAGGCACATAAATCACAGAAGCATCAGCTTGAGTTTCTTGCACCGCTTCACGCATAGTATTAAATACTGGCAGATCCAGATGTGATTGACCACCTTTACCCGGTGTTACTCCACCAACAACTTTAGTGCCGTAGGCAATAGCCTGTTCAGAGTGGAATGTACCGTTCTTGCCTGTAAAGCCTTGGACTAAAACTTTGGTGTCTTTATTAATTAATACGCTCATTGTGATACTCCTTAAGCTTTTACTGCAGCAACAATTTTTTCTGCAGCATCGGCCAAGCCATTTGCAGAAATCAATTTCAAACCAGATTCATCCAGTAACTTGGCACCAAGCTCTGCATTGTTCCCTTCAAGACGAACGACTACAGGTACAGTGACATTTACCTCCTGAACCGCTGCAATAATTGCCTCAGCAATCATGTCACAACGTACAATTCCACCAAAAATATTAATCAAGACACCTTGTACAGAAGAATCTGCCAAGATAATTTTAAATGCTTCGATGACACGCTCTTTGGTTGCACCACCACCTACATCCAGGAAGTTAGCTGGTTGACCACCATAAAGCTTGATAATGTCCATGGTTGCCATCGCAAGACCGGCACCATTGACCATACAACCAATATTACCCTCTAAAGCAACATAATTCAGGTCAAATTCAGATGCTTTCAGCTCACGCTCATTTTCTTGTGATTTATCACGTAAAGCAGCAACTTCAGGCAGACGGTATAGCGCATTTGAATCAATACCGACTTTGGCATCGACACAGAGAATGTCACCATTTTCACGAACAGAGAGTGGGTTAATTTCAAATAAAGCAAAATCATTTTCGACAAAGGCTTGGTAAGCAGCTGTCATGACTTTAACAAATTGATTGATCTGGCTATCTTTTAACTTAAGTGCAAACGCCACTTCACGCGCCTGAAATGGCAATAATCCTACTAAAGGATCAACTTCGACTTTAATGATTTTTTCAGGATTTTCTTCTGCAACTTTTTCAATTTCGACACCACCTTCAGTGGATGCCATGAAAGTAATACGACGGCTAGAACGGTCTACCACTGCACCTAAATAGAGTTCACGCTCGACCGGATAAACATCTTCAGAAACCAAAATACTATTGACTGGTTGACCATTTGCATCGGTTTGATAGGTCACTAAACGTGAACCAATAATCTGATTGGCATATTCAGCTGCTTCTTCAGCCGACTTTACCACTTTTACCCCACCCGCTTTGCCACGACCACCTGCGTGAACCTGCGCTTTTAATACTGCAAACTTCCCACCAAGCTGCTCAAAAGCATGTACTGTTTCTTCAGCATTGGTAGCAAGAATACCTTCTTGTACAGGCATCCCATATTTTTTTAATAACGCTTTTGCTTGATACTCATGTAAATTCATTGATTAACCTTTTACTACTTATTTGACTTTGTTATTACACGTTTTCCCAATATTTCTTGGTTCACATCAATCAATATTGGTATTTTTGGATCTTAGATTTTACTTATCTTTATTTTTAGATGATTATTCATTCAAAAACAACCACCAAATGTAAAAAGAGCGGCCTGAGCCGCTCTTCGAAGAATTACTTACGCTTACGTTGGATCGCGTGGATCGCACGACCATCGACTGCAAGAGCAGCTTCATGTACGACTTCAGAGAATGTTGGGTGACCGAAAGTCATCAACTGTAGATCTTCAACTGAAGAGACAAACTCAAGTGCGATCATACCTTGGTGAACGATATCAGACGCAGCAGGTCCAATCACGTGCATACCAAGTAGACGATCAGTTTTTGCTTCAGCAACAAACTTCACGAAACCGGCACCTTCACCAGCAGCCAAAGCACGACCATTTACAGCAAAACCGAATTGACCAGTTTTCACTTCATGACCTTTTTCTTTGGCTTGCTCTTCTGTTAAACCTACCCAAGCCGCTTCCGGGTGAGTGTAGATGACAGAAATGATAGTATCGTAGTTCACTTGAGCAGCATGACCGTGGATACGTTCAACAGCCATTACGCCTTCTTCCATTGCTTTATGTGCAAGCATTGGACCACGTACCAAGTCACCGATTGCGTATACGCCTTCAACAGAAGTTGCACACCAGTCGTTTACCTCAACCAGACCGCGCTCAGTCAGTTTGATACCTGAGTCTTCAGCCAATAGGCCTTCAGCATAAGCACGACGGCCTACACAAACGATCAGCTTATCGAAAGTCTGTTCTTTGTCTTCGCCGCCCTGGCTGTATTTAACAGTCACTTCACGACCGTTAACTTCAGTACCAGAAACTTTTGCACCAATGCGGATATCAAGACCTTGCTTGGTCAGCAGTTTTTGGTAGTCTTTTGCCAATGCTTTGTCAGCCATTGGCAAGAATGCGTCCATTGCTTCAAATACAACAACTTCCGCACCCAGACGACGCCATACTGAACCAAGTTCAAGACCGATTACACCAGCACCGATCACACCAAGACGTTTAGGCACTTCTGGGAATTCAAGCGCACCAGTTGAGTCTACGATCAGGTCTTGATCTACAGGAGCAACTGGAATATTGACTGGTACAGAACCAGATGCAAGGATGACATATTTAGGCTCTAAAACCTGAGTTTCGCCTTCATGCGGTACGAACTCAACTTTTTTACCAGCAAGTAATTTACCAGTACCTTGTAACCATTCTATGCCATTACCTTTAAGTAACTGCGCAACACCACCAGTCAATTGTTCAACGACTTTGTCTTTACGCGCAAGCATTTTAGACAAATCGAAAGCAACTTCACCCGTTGTAATACCGTGGTCATCTAAATGCTTAACAGTATCTTCATAACGGTGAGAAGAATCTAGAAGTGCTTTAGAAGGAATACAACCGACGTTTAAGCAAGTACCACCTAAAGAAGGTTTACCTTTATGAATACGTTTTTCGATACACGCAACTTTAAAACCAAGCTGTGCAGCACGAATTGCAGCTTCGTAGCCACCTGGGCCACCACCGATTACAACTAAATCGAATTGTTGAGACATTATTCTCTCCAAAAATGGGCCTAGAGGATCACCCTAAGCCCATGGATTTATTCTTTAGAATTAAAGATCAAGGATCAGACGAGCTGGTTCTTCTAACAATTCTTTGATTGTTACAAGGAAACCTACAGCTTCTTTACCATCGATTAGACGGTGGTCATAAGAAAGCGCTAGGTACATCATTGGCAAGATTTCAACCTGACCATTCACTGCCATAGGACGTTCCTGGATTTTATGCATACCCAGAATCGCAGTTTGTGGAGTGTTCAAGATTGGAGTTGAAAGCAATGAACCGAAAGTACCACCGTTGGTAATTGTGAAAGTACCACCAGTCATGTCTTCGATTGCAAGTTTACCTTCACGCGCTTTACCAGCATATGCACGGATACCGTTTTCAACTTCAGCATAGTTCATGCGGTCTGTATCACGAAGTACAGGAACCACCAAACCACGATCAGAAGAAACTGCTACACCGATGTCATAGTAACCATGGTAAACAATGTCGTCGCCATCGATAGACGCATTCACTGCTGGATAGCGTTTCAGTGCTTCAGTCGCAGCTTTAACGAAGAATGACATGAAGCCTAGACGAGCACCATGACGTTTTTCAAACGCTTCTTTGTACTGGTTACGCATTTCCATGATTGGTTTCATGTTAACTTCGTTGAACGTAGTCAACATTGCTGTTTCTTGAGTTGCAGCAAGCAGACGTTCAGCAACACGTTTACGCAGACGAGTCATTGGAACGCGTTTTTCAATACGTTCGCCAACCGCAACGCTTAACGGTGCAGCAGCAGGCGCTGCAGGTTTAGACTGATGGTTCGCAACATCTTCTTTAGTAATGCGACCGCCACGACCTGTACCAGATACGTCAGCAGCATTGATACCAGATTCAGTCAATGCTTTACGTACTGCTGGAGCTTGGTCTTGAACCTGTTGACGCTCAACGATCGGTGCATTACCCGCTTCAGTTTTTGCAGCAGCTTGCTCTACTGATGCTTCAGTTTCAGATTGAACTGCTTGAGTTTGAGTTGCGCCAGATACGGCACCCTCTTCAAACTGTGCAATCACTTCAGCAGAAAGCACTGTATCGCCTTCATTTTTAACGATTGATGCAATTGTACCGTCTGCAGGAGCAACAACTTCTAAAACAACTTTATCAGTTTCAATATCACAGATCACTTCATCACGTGATACTGCTTCACCTGGTTGTTTGTGCCAAGTTGCGATCGTACCGTCCGCAACTGACTCTGGAAATACCGGTGCTTTAATTTCGGTTGCCATTATTTAGAATCTCCTGGATTATTCAGCATCGATCGCTAGAGCGTCGTTAACGAGCTGAGCTTGTTGTTTTGCATGCAAGTATGGTGAACCACACGCCGGTGCAGCTGAAGCTTCACGGCCTGCGTAACTAATACGGATTTGTTTGCCCGCTTTCATCACATCGTCATATAAACGAGGCGCGATGAACAACCAAGCACCTTGGTTTTTCGGTTCTTCTTGTGCCCAAACCAGTTCTTTCACGTTTGGATACTGAGCAAGAACTTCTGCAAGACGTGCTTCTGGGTACGGATACAATTGTTCAATACGTACAATTGCAGTGTTGTTCAATTCTTTTTCACGACGTTTTTCAACCAGATCGTAGTAAACCTTACCACCACACAGTACTAGACGAGTTACGTCTGCTTTGTTGATGTTATCTACTTCGTCGATCACAGTCTGGAATGTACCGTTAGCCAGTTCTTCCAGGTTAGACACAGCCAACTTGTGACGAAGCAATGATTTAGGTGACATGATGATCATTGGCTTACGGATCGGGCGGATTGCCTGACGACGTAACGCATGGAAGATCTGTGCAGGTGTAGTTGGAGTCATCACTTGCATGTTGTCTTCAGCACATAGTTGCAAGAAACGTTCCAGACGTGCAGATGAGTGCTCAGGACCTTGGCCTTCGAAACCGTGTGGCAGAAGCATAGTCAGACCACATACACGTTCCCATTTGGTTTCACCAGATGAGATGAACTGGTCGATCACCACCTGTGCACAGTTTGCAAAGTCACCGAACTGAGCTTCCCAGATGATCAGGCTCTTAGGAAGAGTAGTCGCGTAACCGTATTCAAATGCCAGTACTGCCATTTCAGACAATAAAGAGTCATAGATCGCAACACGCGGTTGGTTCTCTTTGATATGGCAAAGTGGAATATAAGTTGAGCCATCTACCTGGTTATGCAGTTTTGCATGACGGTGTGAGAATGTACCACGACCCACGTCTTCACCAGTTAAACGAACCAGATAACCATCATCTAGCAGTGATGCATAGGCTAGAGTTTCAGCAGCACCCCAGTTCAGCGGCATTTCACCAGTTTGCATTTTCAAACGGTCGTCAATTACTTTAGATACCTGACGCTGCATCACGAAGCCTTCTGGAAGCTCACGCATTTTGCGGCCAAGCTCTTTAAGACGTTCTAGATCGCAAGTAGTATCCCACTCGTCTGTGTATTCATGACCCAGGTACGGTGTCCAGTCTACAAACATTTTTTTGTTCGGTTCTAGAACCAGTGCATTGGCAACATGTTTACCTGCTTCAAGATCAGAACGGTATTGTTCAACCATTTGATCTGCAGTAGCACGATCAAGTACACCTTCTTGAACCAGTTTGTCAGCATAAAGCGTACGAGTTGTCGCTTTTTTGTTGATCACTTGGTACATCATTGGCTGAGTTGCAGCTGGTTCGTCCGCTTCGTTATGACCACGACGACGGTAACAGAACATGTCGATCACAACGTCTTTACGGAAAGTATGACGGAAATCGTGGGCAAGCTGAGCAACAAACAACACAGCTTCAGGATCATCACCATTTACATGGAAGATCGGCGCCTGAATCATTTTCGCGATATCAGTACAGTATTCTGTAGAACGCGCATCACGTGGATCAGATGTGGTGAAACCAACCTGGTTGTTCACTACGATATGAACTGTACCACCTACTGTGTAACCACGAGTCTGTGACATCTGAAAGGTTTCTTGGTTTACGCCCTGACCTGCAAATGCAGCATCACCGTGAACAATGACTGGCAATACGTCATCACCGCCAATGTCTTTACGACGGACTTGACGTGCACGTACAGAACCTTCAACTACAGGTCCAACGATTTCAAGGTGAGATGGGTTAAACGCCAATGCCAAGTGAACTTCACCACCTGGAGTCATCACGTTAGAAGAGAAACCTTGGTGATACTTAACGTCACCAGAACCTTTTTTATGTAGTGATTTACCTTCGAACTCACCAAACAGGTCAGCCGGGTTTTTACCCATGATGTTAACCAGAAGGTTCAGACGACCACGGTGTGGCATACCGATCACGACTTCTTTACAGCCTACAGAACCGGCACGCTGGATCAATTCATTCACCATAGGAATGAAAGATTCACCGCCTTCAACACCAAAACGTTTTGCACCCACGAATTTATTACCGAGGTATTTTTCTAGACCTTCAGCCGCAGTTAAACGTTCAAGAACATGTTTTTTCTGATCAGCACTTAGTCCATATTGACCACGTGCGCTTTCAAGACGTTGCTGGATCCAGCGTTTTTCTTTGGTATCCACGATGTGCATGTATTCAGCACCGATAGAGCTACAGTAAGTCGCTTCCATCGCTTGGACCATTTCGCCCAAAGTCGCTGCTTCCTTACCAATCGCAAGGTTACCGGTATTGAATATAGTGTCCAGATCAGACTGAGTTAAACCGTGCGCAGAAAGATCAAGATCTGGCACAACTTCGCGTTTAGCCAGACCTAATGGATCCAATTTTGCTTTTTGGTGGCCACGGTTACGGTACGCAGCAATCAGCTGTAAAACGCCAATTTGACGACGTTCATGCTCTGAACTAACTGTCGATTGGATAACAGGCTGAATACGGCTTGAATTGCGACCTAAAAGTAGGAATTGCTCACGTACATTGCTGTGTGGTTGATCACCTTTTGGGAATTTATCGAAGTACGCTCTCCAGTCAGCACCCACTGAGTCTGGAGCAGTGAGGTACTGCTCATAAAGTTCTTCAATATACGCTGCACTATCAGCGGAAAGTTCAGTGTCAAGACGCAGAGCGTCAGCAACTTCTTGCATTTGTGGACCCATTTCCTATTGCAAAAACATTTTCAGGATGCTTTTTAAGCAAAACCCAGGATTAGTAATGTCAAATTGATAATTCAACATTAGTCCCCCATAAGGCATAAGCCATGAGGCGTTATCACCACACCAAGAAAATTCTTGATATGTTTAATGAACAATAACGCCCCTCAGCGGCATCATCACTCATTGAATACCCGATCGTGACCGAGCAATTTTTTGCAAATCGACTTAGAAAAAACAAAGATTTAAACTATATTTTTTCTAAAGCGACTTTGACTTACATTTATATACTATTCTCAACCTCTTCCGTGTTTAAAAAATGTACATCGGCCCACACATTTTTTAAATATAGTCTTGTGCTAAATGCTATCACGATCTCGACTAATCAATTGATTTTTTTGACGAGGAACGCATGTTTTTTAGTCAAATACTTCTATCAGAAATTACTCTAACATAGGGAGCTTTAAATGAAAAACACATTCAGCGTAGACCAAAGTCCTACATCTTTTTGATAAACAAAAAGAGAGTAAATCTTCCAATCCACTCCCTTTGCAACTTTGCGTTATATAATAACATTATTGAAAACCTTTTTCAGTCCAGAATTACATCTAAAAATCATAAATACCTCAAACAACATCATAATAGTGCATAAATCCGACCAAAATGTTCTGCAATGATTCATCACCCGATTTGATCATATGAGATACAGCACCAATAACAGCAGTTTTCACGACCACTGTTCGTTTATGGAGCCCTATAAAGCAAAAAGCACACCAAGTGGTGTGCTTTTTGAAAAACTGTTTATTGCAGTCTAAATTAGCCAGCCATATCTAGAAGCATGTTACGGATGTGACCGATTGCTTTAGTAGGGTTCAAGCCTTTAGGACATACAGATACACAGTTCATGATACCTTTACAACGGAACAGAGAGAACGGATCGTCAAGACGAGCCAGACGCTCTTGAGTACCTGTATCACGCGAATCGATGATGAAACGGTATGCATTCAACAATGCTGAAGGACCCAAGAACTTGTCTGGGTTCCACCAGAATGATGGACATGAAGTTGAACAACATGCACAAAGAATACATTCATACAGACCGTTCAAGTGTTCACGTTCTTCAGGAGACTGCAGACGCTCTTTAGGAGGTGCAGGCTGGTTGTTGATCAAGAACGGATGAATCTTGTTGTACTGGTCGTAGAACTGGTTCATGTCAACTACAAGGTCTTTGATTACTGGAAGACCAGGAAGCGGACGAATCGTGATTTCATTTGGTAAATCGTTCAGGTTCCAAAGACACGCCAAACCGTTTTTACCATTGATGTTCACACCATCAGAACCACAGATCCCTTCACGGCATGAACGACGGAATGTCAAAGATTCGTCCTGTACTTTTAATGCAAGAAGCGCATCAAGCAACATACGGTGCTTATCAGTCAGTTCAAGCTTAAAAGTTTGCATATACGGTGCTTTATCCTTATCAGGATCGTAGCGGTAGATATGAAATGTACGAGTACCTCTACTCATCTTAAATCTCCTGATTAGAATGTACGTGGTTTCGGTGGAATTGCATCAACCGAAAGCGGTTTGTAACGCACTGGCTTGTACTCAAGACGGTTGTCAGCAGAGAACCACAAAGTGTGCTTCATCCACTCATCGTCACGACGGCCATATGGATACTCTGGGTGATCTGGTGGTAATTCGAAATCTACCACAGTGTGAGCACCACGACATTCTTTACGTGCAGCAGCTGAAATCAAGGTCGCTTTAGCAACTTCATACAGGTTTTCCACTTCTAGAGCTTCAATACGTGCAGTGTTGAATACTTTAGATTTGTCTTTCAAGTGAATGTTGCGAACACGCGGCTCAATTGCAAGAATTTGTTTTACACCTTCTTCAAGCAGCGCAGTTGTACGGAATACACCCGCGTGGTCTTGAACGATGTCACGGATTGCATCAGCAACTTCTTGAGCATTCTCACCAGTTGTTGATTCATCCAACTTACGAACACGCTTAATTGTGTTTTCAAGCACAGTTGTAGGAAGCGGTTCATACTCATCACCGTGGTGTTTAGTCACGTAGTCGATGATGTGCTGACCAGCAGCCTTACCAAATACAACCAAGTCAAGCAGTGAGTTTGTACCTAGACGGTTTGCACCGTGTACAGATACACATGAACATTCACCGATCGCATAGAAGCCTTTCACTGGTTTCGTGAAGTTGCGACCTTCTTGGTTAGTAGAATAGGTATCAGTATTCTTGTCGTAGTTCGTTACTAGAGCTTCAGATTCTGGAGACTCAGGAACAACTACCTGACCATGAATATTCGTAGGAATACCACCCATTTGGTAATGGATTGTTGGTACTACAGGAATTGGCTCTTTAGTAATGTCAACGTTCGCGAATTTCTTGCCAATCTCGAATACAGATGGCAGACGTTTCATGATGGTGTCAGCACCCAAGTGAGTCATATCAAGAAGGATATAATCGCCTTTAGGACCACAACCACGACCTTCTTTGATTTCCTGGTCCATAGAACGTGATACGAAGTCACGAGGAGCCAAGTCTTTCAGAGTCGGTGCATAACGCTCCATGAACGGTTCGCCGTCTTTGTTACGAAGGATTGCACCTTCACCACGACAACCTTCAGTTAACAGTACGCCTGCGCCCGCAACACCTGTAGGGTGGAATTGCCAGAATTCCATATCTTGTAATGGAATGCCTGCACGAGCTGCCATACCAAGACCGTCACCAGTGTTGATATAAGCATTAGTAGATGCACGGTAAACACGACCAGCACCACCTGTAGCGAACAATGTAGCTTTCGCCTGGAATACGGCAATTTTACCAGTTTCCTGATCGATTGCTGTCACACCCAGTACATCACCAGCTTCGTTACGGATCAGGTCAAGCGCGATCCATTCAACGAAGAACTGAGTACCCATTTTCACGTTGCTTTGATAAAGCGTATGAAGAAGCGCATGACCTGTACGGTCGGCTGCAGCACATGCACGTGGAACTGCTTTTTCACCATAGTTTGCAGAGTGGCCACCAAATGGACGTTGGTAAATCGTACCGTCTGCGTTACGGTCAAATGGCATACCTAAATGTTCTAATTCGTATACCACTTGCGGTGCTTCGCGAGTCATGAACTCGATCGCGTCTTGGTCACCTAACCAGTCAGAACCTTTAACTGTGTCGTAGAAGTGGTAATGCCAGTTATCTTCTTGCATGTTACCAAGAGATGCACCGATACCACCCTGCGCTGCTACAGTGTGAGAACGTGTTGGGAATACTTTAGTCAGTACCGCAACTTTCAAACCTGCTTGAGCAAGTTGGTAAGAAGCGCGCATACCAGAACCACCACCACCAACGATAACTGCATCGAAAGTTTCGTGTGGAATATTTGTGTAATCTTCTTTAGGGGTTATAGCGCCCATGATTGTTTCCTATCAATTCGCCCAAAAAATCTGGATTGCCCAGATCGCATATGCAAATACAGCAATAATCACTGCTGAAGTCAGTACAAGGCGTAAACCTGATGCTGATGGACCCATTTGACGAGTAGTCACATAGTCAGTGAATACCTGCCACATACCGATCCATGCATGCGCAACAAGAGATAAGACTGCCAACAAAGACATGATCTTCATTGGAACTGTCATCATAAAGCCGTACCATTGCTCGTAGTTGAAGCCACCATTCAGTAGGATCCAACCAAACACCACAACGGTATAAACAGCTAGAACTACAGCACTGATGCGTTGGACAAACCAATCACGAGAACCTGAACCTGTTAAACCAGTAGCACTTTTCATTAGAGTACGATCCATACAAATGCTGCAACAATACCGATTGCAGACAAGATTAATGAAATAGTAGCTGCAGTACGACCGCTTTGCAGTTCTTCTGCAACGCCGATATCTGCAAGTAAGTGCTTAATACCAGTGAACAAATGATAAATTAAGCCGGCTACAAATACCCATACGATAAAGCGGACAAAGAAACCGTTAAAGATTTCCTGCACTTCAGCAAAACCTTCTGCTGAAGACAATGATTTATCCAACAGCCACAAAAGGACCGGTACGAGTAAAAATACGATGACACCTGAAAGACGGTGTAGAATTGATGCAATAGCCACGGGTGATTTTAAGTTTACTTCTAAAACTTGACCCATGGACAAATTGACAGGTCTGTTGCTTTTCACAGCGGGCATCCTGTAGTTAAAAACTCCATCCGGAGTTTGTTGGAATTAATTCGAAGGAAAGCTGGCATTATCAGGCAAATACATGCCTAAACATAAAACGACACTGAATTATAAAACGTGAACTATTAAAATACAAACAACTGTATTTGGCTTTTTGAACAAAAAACCTTTAAATAAGAATCATTAACAATAACTTTAAGTTCTCCCCCACTTACTTTATCTTCATATTCTCATTCTAGATATTTGTTTTTTAATAATTAACTTGATTAATTTAGTCTGTTATCTAGCTGAACTTCAACTGAGTAGATTTAGACTAAAGATGAACAGCAAAAATATAATTTCGATCCTAAATCCTTATTAATCCCAAGTAAAATCATAAGGATATATTTCACAAATAAATAATGACTATTTATATAAAGGCATCTCAATTTAGAATTTTTATACTAAAACCTACTTATCTCTTTGTAGATCATAGTTTTTTTGATGTTTTTAGACATTTTATATTCAAAAAAACACTTATTTATTTTTGTTTAAGTTGTATTAAACAAAGTGAAGCAAATTTACGAGCTATTTTTTAGCCGATTAAACAGAGCCAAAAAGAAAATTTATTGCTTTTATTTATAATTCAAGTTTGAAGTAAAAACTTAAGGAAATCGATGTAAGTTACGAGATTTATATAATTTTAAGTTGCAGTCTTAGAATATTTTCTCAATTTCTCCTTTATTTTTTGCTAGGAAAAAACGCTTACAAATACGGCAAAGACTATATTTTTTTCTGCACCTTCTGTTCAATTTGACTTATTATAGAGGTTTGGTACTGTGATTTTATTAAACTTTTTATACCAAGATAAATGACTAAACCACTGTGAGAATGTCATTTTTCATCCATAAGTATAATTGACAAAATTTCAGTAGCCACTAATCTTATAGCAAATTTTTGATCCGTCCGTTTTGTGCATTAAAAGATTGATAGGCAACTCGGATATACATTCACCAGGACAGGAGATCTATTGAATGTCTGAAGCAACTGGCAAGAAAGCCGTTTTACAGCTTGATGGCAAAGAAATTGAATTACCAATTTACAGCGGCACATTGGGCCCAGATGTAATCGACGTTAAAGATGTGTTGGCTGCAGGTCACTTTACTTTTGATCCTGGTTTTATGGCAACAGCTGCATGCGAGTCTAAAATCACTTTCATCGATGGTAATAAAGGTGTTCTTTTACACCGTGGCTACCCAATTGACCAGTTAGCAACTAAAGCTGATTACCTAGAAACTTGCTACTTACTTCTTAATGGCGAGCTTCCAACAGCTGAGCAAAAAGAAGAATTCGACGCTAAAGTTCGTAACCACACTATGGTTCACGATCAAGTAAGCCGCTTCTATAACGGTTTCCGTCGTGATGCTCACCCTATGGCAATCATGGTTGGTGTTGTTGGTGCGTTGTCTGCGTTCTATCACAACAATCTGGACATCGAAGATGTTAACCATCGTGAAATCACTGCGATTCGTTTAATCGCTAAGATTCCTACTTTGGCAGCTTGGAGCTACAAATACACTGTTGGTCAACCATTCGTTTACCCACGTAACGATTTGACTTACGCTGAAAACTTCCTGTACATGATGTTTGCAACTCCTGCAGACCGTGACTACAAAGTAGATCCAATCCTTGCGAAAGCAATGGACCGTATCTTCACGCTTCACGCTGACCACGAACAAAATGCTTCTACGTCTACAGTACGTTTAGCTGGTTCTACTGGCGCTAACCCATATGCATGTATCGCTGCTGGTATCTCTGCACTTTGGGGTCCTGCTCACGGTGGTGCGAACGAAGCTGTTCTTAAGATGCTTGATGAAATCGGCACTGTAGAAAACGTTGCTGGCTTCATGGAAAAAGTGAAAACTAAAGAAGTTAAACTCATGGGCTTCGGTCACCGTGTGTACAAAAACTTCGATCCACGTGCGAAAGTAATGAAAGAAACTTGTGACGAAGTTCTTGGTGCTCTTGGCATCAACGATCCACAGCTTGCTCTTGCTATGGAACTTGAACGTATCGCGCTTTCTGACGAATACTTCATCAAACGTAACCTTTACCCTAACGTAGACTTCTACTCAGGTATCATCCTTAAAGCGATTGGTATCCCAACAGAAATGTTTACTGTGATCTTCGCGCTTGCACGTACAGTTGGTTGGATCAGCCACTGGTTAGAAATGCACAGCGGTCCTTACAAGATCGGTCGTCCTCGTCAGCTTTACACTGGTGAAGTTCAACGCGACATCAACCGTTAATTCGGTTAGCGTTGAAAGACGTAAAAACCACCCTTCTGGGTGGTTTTTTTATGACTGACAAAAACCAACACAACCAAGATGTGAAAAACTTAAAATAGTAAACCTGAAGAATTTTCAATTTCTACAAATTTCTAGAAATTACTCTTATATCGTTAAGGATTGAGTTTTAATGCTGTTTTACCTGCTTCCCTTCATCCTGAGAATGATTCGTTTTGATCAGTTTAAAAGCCGGAACTTAACTTCAGGGGAAATCAAGCTTTGCCAGCAAGTCTTTGCTGACCTGATTGACTATTCAGCAGTCCGTGTCATGAATCACCCTTTCCTGCCTTGGCAATCCAAGCATGTGATTATGGCACCAAGTGGTTATATTCACGTCCGCAACCTGAATTATCGGGACGATTATTCTAAAGAAAGCCGTTCTTATCAGGCGCTTTTCATTCATGAAATGGCGCATATTTATCAATATCAGCAGAATATTAATGTGTTGTTTAAGGGCGCTTTTTTACAAGCCGCTTATTTTTTAAGTATGGGAAAATATAATCCTTACAAATATCAATTTAATCCCAACAAATCCTTTTTAGACTATAACATTGAACAACAGGGAGATATTGCACGCGATATTTTTCTAAAAAAAATTCCCAATATTATTTTAAAAAATCAGATAAGCAGATGATATTGAATACTTTTCACTCAAGTATTCTGTTGATTTCTATTTATGAAAAATAAACTTATTTAAATCCAATTGAGTATTTTTGTGCATTTACCAGAATAAAAAAGCACCATAATAAGTCATTTTTGACCATAACTTTGTGCATCTGTTTCAATTCTCCTGAAACAGCTCTAGCATCTGCCTCAAATTTCGATAAAATAAGCCAAGTATGATATTTTTAGCTCGTAAATCAAGATTTAATGATCATGCGGTCATGACTTTTTTAATTTTGGCCATTTGGCATTTTGTTCGTATCAAACTGCACTCAGCTGGATAATTAGAATTTTAAAAATCAGTGATTTAGTGTATTCACCTATAGGAATAGGACTTAATTGGAATGAAAAGTTTTAAAATTGCGATTGCTCAATTCTCTCCACATGTGGGCAATTTAGATGCAAATACGCAGACAATGATAGATTTGGCAAATCAGGCCAAAAAAGATAATGCTGATCTTATTATTTTCCCTGAACTTTCAACTTTAGGTTATCCGGCTGAAGATTTATTAATTCGCCCAAGTCTGGCTAAACGCACAAAACTGGCGTTTGAGAAACTAACTGAAGTAAAAGATATCGTCATGGTCTTTGGTTTTGTTAATCAAACCGAAGATGGTGAACGCTATAACTCAGCCGCCGTTATGAAAGATGGCGAAGTTTTAGGGGTTTATAATAAACAGACATTGCCAAACTATGGTGTATTTGATGAGAAACGCTATTTTGGTGAAGGACATCAGCATCTGGTCTTCGAATATCTGGGACACAAGTTTGGTGTCCTGATCTGTGAAGATGTCTGGTCATTATCTACAGTTCAACAGCTGGCTCAATTGAATATTGATACTGCACTGGTTCTGAATGCTTCTCCATATGAAGTTGGCAAACCGCAACACCGTATCGATACCATGGCTGCGCTGGTCAAACAGTTGAATATCAATCTGGTGTACTGTAACCAGGTAGGTGGCCAAGATGATCTCATCTTTGATGGTACCAGCTTTGTACTCAATAAATCAGGCGAAGTGGCTCTGCAAGCACCTAGCTTTGAAAAAGGCCTGTATATCGCTGAATATGATGCAGAAAAATTAGAGTTCAGCAAAGGCACGATTACTCCAGCGCTGGAAACCATGGCTGAGATATATCAAAGTCTGGTGATGGCAACCCGTGATTATGTACAGCGTTCAGGTTTTCCAGGTGTAATTCTGGGTCTGTCTGGTGGTATTGACTCTGCCTTGACTCTTGCCATCGCAGCAGATGCGATTGGCCCTGACAAAGTCCAAGCAGTGATGATGCCTTATACCTATACTGCTCAGATCAGTGTAGAAGATGCCACTGAACAGGCAAAAACTATGGGTGTAACTTTCGGTATTGCCGAGATTAACCCGATTGTAAGTGGCTTCTTGCAAACCCTGTATCCATTCTTTGGCAATGCCCCTGTAGATGCCACTGAAGAAAACCTGCAAGCACGTGCACGCGGTACACTATTAATGGCGCTTTCTAACAAGTTCGGCAATCTGGTTCTGGCAACCGGTAATAAATCTGAACTTGCCGTTGGTTACTGCACACTATATGGCGATATGGTCGGTGGTTTTGCGGTATTAAAAGATGTTTATAAAACCATTGTGTTTGAACTTGCGAAATACCGTAACAGCATCGCAGAAACTCCTGTGATTCCTGAGCGTGTCATTACTCGCCCACCATCAGCAGAACTTCGTCCAGATCAGGTCGATCAGGATTCATTACCGGCTTATGAAGTACTTGATGCGATTCTTTATGCTTATATTGAAGAAGATCTGAGCCAGGATGACATCATTGCCAAAGGCTTTGAAGCTGAAGTCGTGAAAAAAGTGATTCGTCTGGTTGATATTAACGAATACAAACGTCGTCAGGGTGCGATTGGTCCACGTATTAGCTCGCGTTCTTATGGTCGTGAACGTCGCTATCCGATCGTTAATGGTTGGAAAGCAGGTATCTAAGTTTTAACTAAACCAGATCAGCCATAATGCCCAAGTAAATGCTTGGGCATTTTTTTATCTTTAAGCAATAAATAGGGTTAAGAAATTAAAAGAAGATTCAAAAATTTAAACAGACAGATATTTAGAAGAACTTTCTCTTAATTTTTTATTGATATTTTTATGGCACAAAAAAAGAGACCAAGCTGAGAGCTTGGTCTTTAAAAATGGTGGCTATGACGGGACTTGAACCTGTGACCCCCGCATTATGAGTGCGGTGCTCTAACCAACTGAGCTACATAGCCGTAAACTGTGTGCGCATTATCGTAATTTCAGGTTGTATCGTCAAGCATTTTAAACCACAAATGTTCAGTCTTTATGCAAATTAATCATAAACTCTTAAACTTTGTACAAATCATGATTTAATTCGAAATCCCATAACAGAATCTACAAAAATTGGTACCAACTTTTAAAGCCAAATCTAAATCGAAGTCGTATCATATAATATTTAATTTTAAGAATAACTTGCTGAAGAAACAAAATAAAAAGTGAATCTAGGACCTTTTCCTATCGCTATAATACTTTTCCAAATATGGCCAATAGTATCTCTGGATTAAAGCAAAACTGAAGATGACGAAATTCAAAATATACCTAAGCCTGCTCCTATTGAGTTTTATAAGTTTAGCCAATGCAACTGTTATTCATCCAAGCAGCAGATTTTCAGGATGTGATGATGTGAAAAGTTTGGCTCAAGAAGTCATGCTCTTTAGACTGAAAGGTGCACCACAGAAATGGATGATTCAGCAAATAAAACAGCACTACGGTACAGCGAATGATCTCCATGCTCTGATTGGTATAAAACTTACTGAAAAAGCGTTTAAATATGAAATACCCCAAGATCAGTCTGGACGTTCCGCCTTAATTAAAAACTTTGCAATTGATCACTATAATGAATGTGAGAAATCCATTACAGATCGTGCTCAATTTAAAAAAGAAAATAACGGTATTAACCCACCCTTGGAAAGGGAAGTTTTAGAACACTAAAATTATGCTGATAGAAGGTTACTATTAGAAATAGCAGTCTATCTTTATGCAGTTTGATAGATTTTTCATTATTAAAATCTCAATTTTAAACCTGTTCCTATAGTTTTATATAACAGGGATTTTTTGAATCTAAAATTACAGGTAATAACGCAGTATTAAAATCAGATGGCTTTTTTAAGTTAGTTCATTAATATTCTAAAATCATATTATTTTAATCTCAAAATATAAATATAAATCAAAAACTTAGAAAATATACCAACCATTAAAAATTATTGCTTTGTTAAACATAATACTGAGGAATTTACTTGGTTTTATTTTTATAAAATACGCGTTATGATCAAAGTATAAACAACAATTCGTATACGATTTTAACGCGTCATATTTTTATAAAACTTATTTCCGATAAGGAGAATTCTAATGTCATTTGAACATATTTTAGTACCCGTTGACGGTTCAGAAACTTCCTACGCTGCAGTCGATAAAGCTGTCGAAATTGCCAAAGCATTTAACAGTAAAGTGACAGTGGTTCAGGTGCTGGCACTTGATCCCTATATCGCTGCTGAATACATTACAGCAGCTCAAACCAATGACCTGGTTGAACGTGCCCGTACTGCAATTCTGAAGACACTTGATGAAGCAAAAGCGAAATTTGCTGCGGCAGGTATTGATGCAGAGACCCAGCTACTCGAAGGTCAGGTGATTTATAGTGAAATTGTCAAGGCAGCTGAATCCTTGGATACTGATCTGATTGTGATTGGTTCACATGGCCGTACTGGCTTCAAGAAACTATTCCTGGGAAGTGTTGCGCAAAGCATCTTAGGACAGGCCACTGTTCCTGTAATGGTCATCCGTAAGTAATAAAAAAATCCCCACTTCAATCAAGTGGGGATTTCTCTTTCAAACAAATCCATCCCATTGATACTGCTTTAAGCTAACCCGATTTCCAGCACATAGGATCCCTTCTGCGCCTAATTTTTGCTGTTGAATATTATGTCCATATTCATCCAGTTTATTGAGACTGATCTTACCTTGAGCGTTCAGGACACGATGCCAAGGCAAATCGGTTTCTGTATCAAGCTGGCTTAAAACCCTACCTACCAGACGTGCATGTTTGGGCAAGCCAGCCAGCTTAGCGATCTGTCCATAGGTCGCTACTTTCGCATAAGGAATCTGGCTGACTACACTCAGAATCATTTGTGCCATTTCCTGGCTTGCACTTGATGTCATTGGCTTTCAATCTTGATAGAAAATTCTAACGCTTAGAAATTCTCCGGATTCTCTAAGCGTTTCACTTCTTGTACTTTGTCAGGATGATGCACGGTTGCTACACCATCGGCATCTTTCTTATCAATCAGCATCTCAGGCTGGAAGATGGTGATGGTTTCATTTCCATTCGCATCCTCCCCCACAATATACTGAAAACCGCGACGATTCATCTTGTGGCACATCCGCTGATACCAGCCCTTAAAACCTTGAGTTTCTTCATTCGGGTTGTAATAGAAGGCATTCATTACGGCTGGCAAACCTAGGCCACAAACCACCCCAGAAAGAAGTACCACAATGAAGGTATATCCAATCAGAATACTGCTATATGCTTCCAGTTGTGGAATATTGGCAACCGCCAGAATCAGAGCTAAGGAAATTCCGCCACGTACACCACCCCAAGACAGAATGGTTAAACTGCCATTATAACTTTTCTTACGCATTCTAGGGAATAATGCAAAAGACAGATGGTTGGCCAGGAAGCGTGCCAAATGCAGAATTATGAAAGCGACAATCCCGCCTAGAACCAGACTGGTGCTTAGATCAATAATGAACAGTTCCAGACCGATCAAGGTGAACAGGAAGGAATTGATAATTCCCTCTACCGTATGCCAGAAATGGTTTACATCACCGATATCTGCATCAGCCAGAATTTCTTTCCATTTATTCCCGACAATCAAACCTCCAATTACACAGGCAATTGGTGCAGAAGCATGCGCCAATAAAGCAACCAGATATGAACCACAAGCCAACAGTGCAGTAGTTAATATCAGTGATTCCATTTCATGTTTACCGCGCAGAATACGTAAAATCGCCAGACCAAAACCGATCCCGATCAAGACTGCCACGACAATTTCATAAAGCAATGTTTGCAGGACGGCGAGTACGGTAAAGTTTTCACCTTGCAGTACATTCAGTAAAGTCATAAATAATGCAATACACATCGCATCATTAAACAGCGACTCACCTTCCAGTTTCACGATCAAATGATGGGGTGCGCGTACCGAACTGAGTACACCTTTAATCCCAATGGGATCCGTTGCTCCGAGCGCAGCACCGAGTAATAGCAGGACTAATATATCGACATGGTTGCCAATCAGAAACTGATAACCGTACAGCGCAATACCAAAGAAAACTGCACAGAAAACCAATGCCAGACTGGCCAGAATACCAATCGGCCGCCAGTGATTGCGTAAATCTGAAACCTTAAACTTCAATGCGGATGAAGTCAGAATGAAACAGATCACCCCATTAATCAGGAAGTCATAAAAATCGACATGGCGAACTGCTTTCTCAATGTTATCAATATTGATGCTAAAAAATGGATTACCCTGTAACAGGCTGGCACACCATTGCAGGATAAAGACAAAAATAGCGGAAACAATCGGCACACCAATGGCTTGAGGAAAACTTAGAACACGTTTGTTGAACATGGTAGTGGCAATTGACAGAGCAAAGACCACCGTCAACAGTTGTAAAAAAAAGAAACTTCCCATTAGGTTTCCTAAGATTTGGCAATTTGCAGCCGTGAGCTGAAAGATTTACTTGAAATATAAATTTAAAAAAACAGTATATTTTAGCGGATCAAGTTTAATCCCATTTTTTTTCAAATTAAGTTAAGTTTCTTTTCAATATTCACAACTGATGATTTAACATACAGCCTTAAAGCACTTTATTGCTCACTCCTCCTTTCTATTTAGAAATTTTCTTCCATGCATCAAACTGTCAAAACTATATTCCGTCTGTGTCTCGCTGCTGTCATTTTTCTGGTCACACTTTCCTTGATGTTCACCTGTGTTACCAAAATTCAGGAAATCCTGAAAGCAGACCAACATTATCAGCAGGCCGTGAACATTCCTTTAAAGAGCAGTGCCAAAGCGCAATATGTACTGGTGTCTAATAATCAACGTCCAGACAACGCGCTGTTTATCCTGATTGCCGGAAATGGTTATGTAGCGAAAATCAGCTGTGAGCATTATGCGGCCCTATGTACTGATGACTATAACCAGCCACATACCCGGCAGATTCAAAATGTTAATTTAGTAAAAGTGAGAAATTATTTTTATATTGAAAATATTCAGTTCCAAGATAGTCGAACTGGTCAGATCACTAAACTCAGCTATTCCAGAAATGAATTGAAGCAATTTTATAATAATGACATCAGCAATTTAAAATATATTCTCTTTGCGATTTCGCTATTTGCCCTGGCTGCCTTGTTTGTCAGTATCAAGATTTTGAAAAACTTCCGTCGTTTTCTGGAAAAATAACTATTCAATCATTAGGGGAACATTTGCTCCCCTTTTTTGATCTTTATTTCTAGATATTTTGATTAAAGGTATCGCAAGCAGACATTTGTCCCGATTTCAAACCGGTATTAAACCATTTTACCCGCTGTGCACTGGTACCATGCGTAAAGCTGTCCGGAACGACATGGCCTTGGGCCTTTTTCTGCAGATAGTCATCACCGATCTTGTGTGCCGCATCCATGGCTTCCTGTACATCACCCTGCTCCAGGAATTGCGTACGCTCATGGTTATGATAAGCCCATACCCCAGCCAGACAATCCGCCTGTAGTTCTTGACGTACAGAAAGCTGATTACCCTGCGCTTGAGTGGCTTGTTGACGTGCCTGCTGTACCTGTGAAGAAATACCTAAAATGGTCTGGATATGATGACCCACCTCATGTGCTACCACATAGGCTTGAGCAAAATCGCCTGCCTGATCATTGCGAGATAACTCGGTTGAGTTCTGTTCCCCGCTAATTCCCATCTGAGTACGCATATCTTTAAAGAATGCCGTATCAATATAAACTTTCTGGTCTGCCGGACAGTAAAAAGGTCCCATGGCCGATTGCGCTGTACCACAGCCAGAATTTACTACCCCACTAAATAGAACCAGTTTAGGCGGAGTATATTGCTGGTTCAGCTGCTGCTGAAATACTTGAGACCAGGTATCTTCTGTATCGGCAAGCACAGTTCCTACAAAATCGATTGCTTCTTGCTGCTCTGGCGTTGGATTTTCCAGACCTCGTGTTTCTGCACTAGAAACACCTTGCGTAACTTGCTTGGTGGTTTGATAGGCTTGCTGTGGATCAACGCCAAAAAACTTCCAGGCCACGAAAGCAATAATTAACCCGAGAATACTGATTCCACCGGCTTTGGCACCACCGCCACGACGGTCTTCTACATTGCTACTAACACGACGTCCTTTCCAGCGCATAGTGAGATTCCTTATAGTTTAAATTCAGCTTATTTTAACGGGCCTGATTTATACTTGCTTTGGTTTCGATCTGATTTTTTGAATAAAGCCAATCAAGATAAATACAATTAACCCTGCCACAAAACCAATCACCAGATTAATCAGTGTAGGCGTAACAGCCCCTACAATACTTCCTAGGCTAGGCATATGCTCTACATACTCAACCGAATCTTCAGTGAAATGATGAAACCATGGAATGGTATGAGCAATAATCCCGCCACCGACCAGGAACATTGCAATCGTACCTACAATCGTCAGGGTTTTCATCAATTTAGGAGCAAAAGCCAGCAATCCACGGCCTATACTTTGCTTGAAGCTGGATGCCTGTTTAGTCAGGTACAAACCTAGATCATCAATTTTAACAATCATGGCGACGAAGCCGTACACCCCGACTGTCATTAATATGGCAATTCCTGCCAGTACGATGACCTTGGTGGTAAAAGCTGCGGCTGCCACCGTGCCCAAAGAAATCACTACAATTTCCGCAGATAAAATAAAGTCAGTTCGGATCGCACCCTTAATTTTCTCTTTTTCAAATGTGGCTAAATCAGTTTCGATCGTAGTGAATTCAGCCTCAGCATCTTCTTCAGTCTTGGCTTTCTTATGCTTTAAGCTATGCAGGACTTTTTCTACGCCTTCATAACAGAGAAATAGACCACCAATCATTAGTAAAGGATTAATTAACCAGGGTGCAACCACACTAATAAGTAAAGCCAAAGGAACAAGAATCAGCTTATTAATAAAAGAACCTTTGGCTACTCCCCACACCACAGGAAGTTCACGTTCTGCCCGTACACCGCTGACTTGCTGGGCATTTAATGCCAAGTCATCCCCCAAGACACCTGCTGTCTTTTTTGCAGCCATCTTGCTCATCACGGCAACATCGTCTAAAACAGTCGCAATATCATCTAATAATATTAATAAGCTGCTCGCCATTCTTGTTATCCTTATTACCTTTAGACATATTTTAATGAAAATATTTAAAAAATATTGTATTCACTTGTTTAATTAATAGGATTTTTTTACTGCAGCTTTTTTTCTGGCTGACATTCAAAAACAGAATGCCGTACAATGTGGCCATTCGTTAAAATATAGATGTAGTACAGACTACTTTTTGGAATAGATAATGAGTAATCAAGATAATCGTCCAGTAATCTTGACTGGCGACCGTCCTACCGGACAGCTTCACCTTGGCCATTTTGTCGGTTCATTACGCTCTCGCGTAGGTTTACAAGATTCTCACCATCAACATTTGTTACTCGCTGATGCTCAAGCCTTGACAGATAATGCAGATAACTTTGAAAAAGTACGTCGCAATATCATTGAAGTAGCAACAGATTATCTGGCTGTCGGCATTGATCCAACTAAAACTACAATCTGTGTTCAGTCTTGCCTGCCAGCCTTAAACGAACTGACCATGCTCTATCTGAACTTTGTGACAGTTTCACGTCTAGAGCGCAACCCGACCATTAAATCAGAAATTCAGATGCGTGGTTTTGAGCGTGATATTCCTGCAGGTTTTTTATGCTATCCAGTGGCTCAAGCAGCAGATATCACAGCCTTTAAAGCAACTGTAGTTCCGGTGGGCGAAGACCAGATTCCAATGATCGAACAGACCAATGAAATCGTACGTCGCCTTAACCGTCAGATTGGCCGTGAATTACTGCCTGAATGTAAGGCGCTGCTTTCTAATGTGGGACGCTTACCAGGTTTTGACGGCAAAGCAAAAATGTCTAAATCTCTAGGCAATACCATTGTCCTAGATGCTTCTGATAAAGACATCAAAAAAGCTGTCAATGCGATGTATACCGATCCAAATCACCTGCGCATCGAAGATCCAGGCCAGGTTGAAGGCAATGTGGTATTTACTTACCTGGATGCTTTCGACACCAATAAAGAAGAACTGGAAGAACTGAAAGCGCATTATCGCCGTGGTGGTTTAGGTGATGGTACGGTGAAAAAGCGTCTGGAAAGCATTCTGAAAGAGCTGATCGGTCCAATTCGTGAACGTCGTATGGAACTGGCCAAAGATCCGGATTACATCATGGATATTTTGAAAACGGGTACAGATAAATGCCGTGATATTACACAGGCCACTTTAGATGAAGTGAAAACAGGCTTAGGCGTTTTCCATTTCTAAGCTAGACAATATTTACAAAGAAGCCCTTCATATGAGGGGCTTTTTTTATTTAAGTCCAAAATGCGCAAAAATAAGGCAAGTTTCCACACAGATTCTTCATAGTTTTAACCTTACTTAACATCTATTAACATGAATACTGATGAGTCACATGAGAATGAGTCCTACTATACTTACATACAGTAAGGAATCAAATTTAACTCTCTCCACAGTTAATCTTGATTTAGTTTTGAAAGAAACTTCCTTTTTCTACGCAATGACAACCCCAATCATTGCGTTTTTTTTGTCTGAAATTTTTGAAAATATAAAAAATCCTGCCAGATGAGCAGGATTTTGTTGTTGTATCTTGAATATTAATATCTAAACAAGCCTTTTTCTAATGGAATTTCAATTCCAATAGAGGCACCGCCATCCTGACCATTTACATCTGAGTCACTTATCCAGGCATTAATTTTAAGTGGCATTTCTGGACGAATATAATGCGACCAGGTGACATCTAGTGCTTTAATTTCATCATCAAAAGCAAAAGCAGCATTATTTAAACTTGCACGTTCAGACTGATTCACTTCAGCAAACAATACTCGCCCAGATAAACGGTTCATCGGATCAAAACGGATATCACCACCTACTGAAACCATCTGTGCATCGCCACCTAAAGCATGTGCCAGCGGATAACCGTGCTGATAAAAACCATCAGTGTAAATACTGTGATTATAAGAAACCCCACGCACCTTGCCGTTAGTCCGTGTATCTGCCCATTCTGTATACAGTTGATATGGCATATTTCTTACAATCGAAGAATAGTCTATACCCGCTAAATACATTTTTTTCGCAGGCAGACCACCTGCTTCATCTTCACCAACATATTGTCCATAGAAACCCATAGGTACCTGTGTCAAAGGAAACAGATTCAGGCGTGCATCCAGTCCAGCAAGTTGATTAGAAGGATTTCCCTTACCTGCACAACCATCTGCATCACATTCATTATCGTTTCCTTTAATAGCATCCCATAGTGAGCTTAAGCTTTCAGGACGGCCTTCCCCACCCCATTGAATCGCACGAGAAGCACCTAGCTCCAAGTAAGATAAAGGTTGTGCTGTTACACGAAGACCAATTAGTTTGGCATCTGGAACGGCAGTATAATCATCCAATTGTCCTGCAAAAGCCTGATATTGCCACGGTCCAATCCAGGACAGCCATTTAGTTTCAAAAGCTGTTTGTTCTGCACGTTGTGCCATAAATCCATATACTGGGCGGCTAGCATCGCCGCGAATCAAGCTGCCATCATGTCCCGGACCCCAATAGGTCGGAATTTGGCCGGCAATCAGCCATTGATTCCAGAGTTTCCCTGCTAGATAAGATCCTTCCAGATTTACATCCTGATCATTCTCAATTTGTCGATCTTTTTCGGCATTAACCCGGAGTTTGGCATCCCAGTTTTCGCCACCTGCATTAAACTCTAAAGCTGCCTGAAATTGTGCCTTTTGCTGATCGCCAAAGGCTTGAGGAATATCTTTTGGATCACTTTCCGCAAATAAGCCTACTTTGAGCTGCTGATTGTCTGCTGTTAATTTTGCCAGAACTGAATCACTAACACGTTGTTGTACTTTGTTACTCACTTGTGCATTGGATAGAGCACGTTGAATTTCATCACCACTGAGCGGCCAGGTCGAGGTACTGATCTAGATCACCCCTTGTTGGTTTAACCAGTTCAAGTCAGTACGAAGATTTGCATCATTCAGAACCAGCCCTTGAGCAAAAACAGGAAGCGAAAGTGTCGTAAGAAGTGCACTTAATAATGGTTTTTTTAGAAACATGGGATCAATATTCTCAAGTTTATTTTTGCCTAACCATAGATATTTCAAAAACAATATTCAATGGTGAAACTGTATCAGTATAATATGAAACCCTAGATTTAATTGACTTTCAAAATAATAAATCGCTTCGAGAAATGAGATAGAAATACAAAAATGAAATTACAAATGTAAAAAATAGAATTAAATAATGCTGGGTTTTAATTTTATTTAAAATAAATACTGAACACATAAAAAAGGCAGTTTTAAAAACTGCCTTTTTTCGAATAAGTCATTAGTGTTTATGACGCATATGCGGGAATAAGATTACATCACGGATACTTGGTGCATTCGCAAAGATCATCACCAGACGGTCAATACCGATCCCTTCACCTGCTGTAGGAGGCAGACCATATTCCAGAGCTTCAATGAAGTCAGCATCATAGTGCATTGCTTCATCATCACCCGCATCTTTCTCAGCAACCTGTGCCTGGAAGCGTTCAGCCTGATCAATCGGGTCATTTAATTCTGAGAAGCCATTTGCCAGTTCACGACCACCGATAAAGAATTCAAAACGGTCTGTAATATGTGGATTTTGATCATTACGGCGAGCTAGTGGAGAAGTTTCCGCTGGATATTCAGTCACGAATGTAGGCTGACGTAGTTGAGTTTCTACCGTTTCTTCAAATACGATGGTTTGCAGTTTACCCAGACCAAAACCTGGTTTTACCTGTTCTTTCAGTTCTTCCTGAATGAATTTCGCCAGGAACTCACGGTCATTGACATTTTCTGGAGTGAACTGTGGATTGTGCTCAAGAATGGCGTCAAACATTGAGATCTTTTTAAATGGTCCTTTGAAGCTAAAGACTTCATCGCCATAAGGCACATCAGTGGTACCCAGAATATCAATTGCCAGTTTTTCCAGCATTTGCTCTGTCAATTCCATCAGGTCTTTGTAATCTGCATACGCCTGGTAGAATTCGATCATAGTGAATTCAGGGTTATGACGAGTAGAAACACCTTCATTACGGAAGTTACGGTTAATTTCGAATACGCGCTCGAAACCACCCACAACCAGACGTTTCAAATAAAGCTCAGGTGCAATACGCAGGAACAACGGCATATCCAGTGCATTATGATGCGTTTCAAATGGACGCGCAGATGCTCCACCAGGAATTACGTGCATCATCGGGGTTTCAACTTCCATAAAACGTTTGTCGTTCAGGAAGCTACGAATACCGGCAACAACTTTGGCACGAACTTCAAAAGTTTTACGGGTTTCTTCATTTACGATCAGATCAAGATAACGCTTACGATACTTCACTTCAGTATCAGTCAAACCATGGAACTTGTCTGGAAGTGGACGTAATGATTTTGTCAGTAATTCAAAATGTTCGATATGAACATACAGGTCACCTTTACCAGAACGACCGATATAACCTTCAACTGCAATGATATCGCCCAGATCCAGGCCTTTGATCGTTGCAAGTACTTCTGGCTCAAGTTCTTTACGTGGAACATAAAGCTGAATACGACCGGTCATATCCTGAATCACGATGAATGAACCGCGGTTCAACATCACACGACCTGCTACTTTTACATGAACGTGTTCGCCAGCTTCAATTTCTTCTTTAGATTTATCAGCAAACTGGTCTTGTAAGTCTTGCGCATAATGTTCACGTTTAAATGTGTTTGGCCATGGGCTAACACCAGTTTCTTTTGCGTGGTCTTGAATCTGCTTTAACTTGGCATGACGCTGTGCAATTAAATCGTTTTCGGAAATGATTTGTTCAGAAGTCGATTGAGCGTTATTTTGCGTCATCTCTGCCTCGGATAAGATTAGTTAAAAAATAGAAGTTGCATAGAATAGCAGAAATCTGCATCAAATCGTAGCGTAAACACTTCCCTCACGTGGCTTTTCTTGAGAAAAATTTCTGGATATATGAAATTCTTAAAGGCAAATGATTTTCAGTTTCGAATTTTATGATTGGTTTTTTTAGAATATTGCCCAACTTTTGTTAGATGAAAGTCCAAGACCTCAATCCTCTGCACAAATTCTGCCTTTATATCCAGTATCAACTTAGACCAATAGCTAACTGCTTCCTCGAAATAGACGTTTTACAATAATGACCATATTAGAAGGTGGTGTTTTAACACCCTGACCACGACTTTGCCATGTCCGATAAAAATGAGTAAAAATATGTCTAAAATATTGTTTTTTCATGGCTTGGATTCGTCAAAACAGTCCACGAAATTTCATGCAATTGATGCAATGCATAAATATTGTATAGATGTGGATTATCGCAATCTGAGCTACCAGTCGGTAGCCGATTTCTACCACGAAATGGTTGAAACCATTAAACCGGATATTCTGGTCGGACACAGTCTGGGCGGTTATTGGGCGCTAAAAATGTCACAAGCTCATCAGATCCCTTGTGTGATCGCAAATCCTAGCTTGCAACCGAATTTCCGCGATGATTATCCTGCGATTTGTGACAGTGATTTGCAGCATGATATTCCGCAAATGGCCTACCTGGAATTAGGCGATGAAATTTTGGATATGCATGCGGCACAAGCTCAGCTTGAAGACTATATGCAAATTCATGCCATTGAAGGTGGCCACCATCGCCTTGAACACCCTGAGCAGATTAATGACCTGATTCAGGAAATTGAATATCATTTTATCCGGCAATAAAAAAGCCCCAATAGTTGGGGCTTTTTTGATCATCTAGACTTAAGCAACTGCAGCTTCAGGCTGAGATTTATCGTCAAGTACTGACCAGATGTCCAAGCCTAATTCACCGTGTAAATCTGGCAGATCAAGGAAGATGCTCGCACCTAGAACCTGATGCTGACATTTCTCAGCCAACTCATGTACTGCTTTCAGCGTACCGCCAGTTGCCAGGACATCATCCACAATAATCACTTTTTGTCCCTGAACTTCTGCAGACATTTCCAGACGGTCCAGGCCATATTCAAGGCTATAACCTACACCTACCACTGGAGGCGGCAATTTACCTGCTTTACGAACCAGCAATAAGCCTTTGCCCGTACGCTGCGCCAACAGGCTTGCCAGCACAAAACCACGTGCTTCCACTGCCACAAAGCTGTCTACTTCAGCAAGCTTTTCTTCAGGAATGCTGGCAATCAGAGCATCAGTTAATGGACCCAGATTATTCATGAATAATGGAGTCAAATCGAAGAAACAAATGCCTGGTTTTGGGAAATTCTGGACAGTACGAATGTGAGACCACAGAGAAGTAGACAAATTGCTCATGGGAGATCTTTAAACAAGGAAAGGAATAGGTGAATTTTAAACTAAATTAACAATGTGTAACAACAACGACTGTGCAACATTAAAGCAGAAAATAATACTAACCAGCTGATTTAAATATATAAATTTATTTTAAAAAATATTTAATAAAGACTTTGCTGAGTCTAAGTTAACTGATTTTAATCATTTTTTCTGCCCGACTTTGGTCTACAGCTTAATCTAAGTCAGAAACGTGTTTTATGAAACTAAAAATACAACTCTTTGCCTAACCTTAAATATATTTCTAGTAGTGAAATATCTAGGGACTGACCTTTCTGCTGTTAATTTCACTGATTAAACTTTTATTCGCTTTACTTTATGAATAGAACTGCGTAAAAATTTAGCCAAATATGTTTACTATTAAAAGTCATATTCTTTAGGGTCTTGCCATTTGTGGATTTTAAGCTGACAGCTACAGTTGGTCAGTTTTGGAGAGTTATATGAAAAAATATCAATGCATCGTTTGTGGATGGATTTATGACGAGGCAGAAGGTTGGCCTCAGGACGGAATCGTTCCTGGAACCAAATGGGAAGATATTCCTGATGACTGGACTTGTCCGGATTGTGGTGTTTCTAAAGTCGATTTTGAAATGATTGAAATCTAATCATGTTCTTTTAAAGACCATATTGAATGGTCTTTTTTATGTCCTTTATACCTGAAAAAAACTAATTTAAAAAAGCATGGAGAATCGTATGCATCCTATCGTCATCATTGGTTCGGGCATGGCGGGTTATGCTGTTGCCCGTGAGTTTCGCAAACTCAACCCAGACCATGAACTTGTCATGATTTGTGCTGATGATGCGACTAATTATGCGAAACCTACGCTTTCAAATGCTTTAGCAGGAAACAAAGCGCCAGAACACATCCCTTTGGGTGATGCAGAAAAAATGTCAGCGCAGCTGAAAATGCGCATCGAAAAAAACACTTGGGTCAAAGCGATTCATCCTGAACAACATCAGCTGACTTTAGAAAAAGACGGTCAGGAAAGCACACAGGATTATTCTAAACTGGTACTGGCTGTAGGTGCCAATCCAGTACGCCTAGCCATTGCCGGTGATGCCAGCGATGACATTCATATGGTCAATAACCTGACCGACTATAAAGCTTTCCGTCATAATCTGGCAGCCCGTGAAGATAAACGCGTAGTAATTTTAGGTGCAGGCTTGATCGGTTGTGAATTTGCCAATGACTTGCAGCATACCAATCATCAGGTCACCGTGATTGATCTGGCACCCCAGCCTTTAGGTCGCTTATTACCAGCTCATGTCGCAGATGCTTTTCAGCAAAATCTTGAAGAGACGGGCATTCATTTTGTACTGGGGACAACAGTCGAAAAAGTCTCTAAAGTTGAAAATGGTGATTATCTGGTCACACTTGCCAATGGCCAGTCGGTAGTGGCTGATGTGGTGCTCTCTGCTGTGGGCTTACAACCGAATATTTCTGTCGCAAAAGAAGCCGATATTCATACCAGTCGCGGGATTCTGACCAATACAAAACTAGAAACCAATCAACCGGACATTTATGCAGTAGGCGACTGTGCGGAAGTAAATGGAATGCTTTTGCCATATGTCATGCCAATCATGCAGCAGGCCCGCGCCCTGTCTAAAACATTGAATGGCGAACATACTGCAGTCCATTATCCAGCAATGCCTGTTGCGGTAAAAACGCCAGCTGCGCCATTGACTGTCCTTCCTGCTCCGGTTGATGTCGAAGTAACTTGGGAAAATGAAGAGTTTGATGACGGTATGCTGGCCAAAGCCTTTGATGCCAGCGGTACTTTGCGTGGATTTGTCCTGCTTGGTGCCACTGCTGCCAAACAACGCCTGGCATTGACCAAGCAGGTTCCTGACTTGATTCCAGCTACAGTTTAGATGTTTAATACAAAGGACATTTTTTAAGCGAAATGTCCTTTAATCAGGAAATACATCATGCACAGTGCCCTGCAGTTCAATCATTCTCCGTATACAGCTTTCATGCGTGAAACCAAGGCCGATCTTGGCAATGGCATCGAATTGCACGTGGAAGTCGGAGGAAATCCTGAACACCCGACCATTCTGCTGATTATGGGACTTGGGGCACAGATGCTATACTGGCCCGATTTCTTCTGTAAATCACTCATTGATCAGGGCTATCATCTGGTGCGTTTTGACAACCGAGATATTGGTTTATCTTCCAAGATTCACCATAAAGGGCCTCGCTTAAACACCTTAAAAATGATGAGCCGTTTTGTACTGGGTTTAGGCAATCAGGGCGCGCCTTATACGCTGTACGATATGGCAGATGATGTACATCTTCTGATTGAAAAAATGGGACTGGGTCAGGTCTATGTGCTCGGTGCCTCTATGGGCGGCATGATTGCCCAGATTCTGGCCGCACGTTATCCTGACAAAGTTAAAAAAATGGGCTTACTGTTTACCAGTAATAACCAGCCACTGTTACCCCCGCCTTTTCCAAAGCAACTCTTTAGTTTAATTGACAAACCCGCTTCCACAGATGAAGATGGCATTGTCGATCATAGCTTGAAGCTGTTTAATATTATTGGCTCACCGGGTTATGTGAATCATCTGGAAGCGATTCAGACCGCCCGTAAGTTATATAAGCGAAGTTACCATCCAGCGGGTGTACTTCAACAGTTTTTAGCAATATTATGTACGGGTTCATTGCTGCAACTGGACAAGCAAATCCAACAAGAGACCCTGGTGGTTCATGGTGCTCGTGACAGATTGCTGCCTCCTAGTCATGGTAAGGCTGTTGCAAAAGCAATTTCAGGGGCTAAATTTGAATTAATTGATGGAATGGGGCATGATATCCCTCCGCATTTTATTCCATATCTTAGCGAATTATTTGCTGATCATTTTAAATCATAAACATTAGGACACTATGGCTGCATTACCATCCCTAAGACAGCTGTCATACCTCGTAACACTGTCTGAGACGCTGCATTTTACAGAAGCTGCTCGCCGCTCATTTGTTACCCAGTCAACTTTGTCTGGCGGTATTATGGAGCTGGAGCGTTTACTCGGTGGCGTTCTTGTTGAACGCGATCGCCAGAATGTACGTTTAACGCCGCTTGGTGAACAAGTGGTTGCACGTGCCCGTGTTCTACTGGCTGATGCTCAGGACTTAATGCGTTTAAGTCGTGAAATGAGTGAACCATTAACCGGTGATCTGCATCTTGGCGTTATTCCAACCATTGCCCCTTTCATCCTGTCGCAATTTCTGGATGAAGTGCATCAGCAGCTACCGAAAATTCAGCTACATTTACATGAAGCTCAAAGTGAGAAAATTGTAGAGAAACTGGAGCATGGTAATCTGGATATGGTGGTGCTAGCGCTGCCTTTCGATACCCGTAGCCTGAAAGTTGCTGAAATTGCCAAAGAGAATCTGTATCTGGTACATCACAAATCTGACCAGAATGCGGCTCAAGCCAAGTCTCTGGAAGATCTGGATCTGTCTCGCCTGATGCTGTTGGAAGAAGGCCATTGCTTGCGTGATCATGCATTGAGTGCCTGCCCGATTGGTGAGCGTAAAAATGATCATCGCCTGAAAGCAAGTTCATTACCGACGTTGATCGAAATGGTGTCTGCTGATCTTGGTTTTACCCTGTTGCCAGAAATTGCACTGCATACCAATATGATCAAAGCCAATCCGGATCTGCGCATCAATCCAATCAATGCTGCACCAAGCCGTACTCTGGCGCTGGTCACTCGTAAGAGCACACCGCTACAAAGCGAATTCGATGTGTTATTACAAATTTTGCAAAAAATTACTGCTCACGATGCAGCTTAATTAAGCCCTAATAAAAAAGGAGCACTTAGATTGCTCCTTTTTTATTGCCTACGTCTTCTGATAAATTTAATTTTTATAAATTCAGTCAATTAAAATGATTCAAAACCAATTTTTAAACTTTAACTATTTATAATATATAAAAATTAAATCCCTATTTCTTGGGATTGGCATTGATAATAATTTAAGCCAAAATACATCTGTATATTAATTACTCTCAGGATAAGATTTCTTTGGCCTCATTTTTGCCTGCACCCGTATTATTGGTGCAACCTTATCCACCCCCGCTCTCTTCCAATCTTGATCTTGCATTGCTACAGCTCGGTTATCAACCGGATATGCTGTCCTATACCGATCATCTGTCTGCTCAATCCCATATTGAACAGTATCTTCCCAATCTCGTGTTATATGAGATTCATGAGAAAGCACAACTTAAGAATCTTAATATAATTCAAGCACGAATCCAGATTCCTCATCTGATTGCAGTTTTAGCTGATGATTCACCTGAAATGATTAATTTATTCTTGTCATCTGGCGTGGATCGATATCTGATTGCATCGCATCCTGTTTCAAAAATAGTAGCGAGCCTGAAAATTATCCTACGCGGTGGTTCCGATTTACATCCTGAATTAGCCCGTTATTTAGTGAGTCAGGAAACAAAAATACATTTTTTAAATCAGACTGAAGTACAGATTTTAAAGTATTTCAGCCAAGACCTGACTTTGGCCGAAATTCAAAACAGATTAAGTCTGCACGATTACCAGATTTATGCTGCTATTCGCAAAATCTATCAAAAACTCGCGAATCCATTTATCCATTCTCAAAATTAACAAAATATAAAAAAGGCTGAATTATCAGCCTTTTTAGTTTGCATAGAGTTATTTAAAGGTTTCTAACAAGGTACGCTGTGCATTATGCGGTTGTTCACCTTCTGCAACTTGGGCACGCACCCAGGTTCCATCTCCTTGTAACAACCAGGCCTGCTGATTGTCTTTCAGGTAATTTAATAAACCTTGCTGGTAAATGCGTTTCTTTAATGCTTCGTCTTCAATCGGGAAACAAGCTTCTACACGATTAAACAGGTTGCGGTCCATCCAGTCTGCGCTTGAGCAATAAATGCGGGAATTGCCATTATTGCTAAAATAAAACACGCGTGTATGTTCAAGGAAACGGCCGACGATTGAACGTACCCGAATATTCTCTGAAAGTCCCGGCAAGCCTGGACGTAGACAACAAATTGAACGGATAATCAGATCAATCTGTACACCTGCTTGAGAAGCTTCATAAAGTTTATTGATCAGTTGCAGCTCAGTTAAAGCATTGACCTTCACGATAATCTGGGCTTTCTTGCCCGCTTTGGCATTGGCAATTTCATTATCAATATAGTTGATGAGCTGGGCATGCAAGGTAAATGGTGCATGGAGCAGCTTTTTCAGCTTGGCCATTTTCCCCATTCCGGTCAATTCCTGGAAGATACGATGCACATCTTCACACAGATCTTTGTCCGTGGTTAACAAACCATAGTCGGTATAAATCCGTGCATTGCCCGCATGATAGTTCCCGGTACCCAGATGTACATAACGCACCAACTTGTTATTTTCTCGGCGTACAACGAGAATCATTTTGGCATGGGTTTTATAGCCAACAATGCCATAGACCACGACAGCACCCGCTTCTTGCAGCACATTGGCAACTGCAATATTAGATTCTTCATCAAAACGTGCACGCAGCTCGATGACTGCAGTCACTTCCTTACCGTTACGGGCCGCTTCTGCCAGCACCTGCACGATCTCGGAATCTGGACCACTACGATACAATGTCTGCTTGATTGCCAGTACCTGAGGGTCACGTGCCGCTTCACGTAACAGCGTAATCACTGGTGCAAAAGATTCAAATGGATGATGTAGCAAAATATCCTGCTTCTGCATGGCACTGAAAACATTTTCAGATTTCTTCAGTACTTTAGGCAGAATTGGCGTATGTGAATCATAACGTAGATGTGGACGTTTGAAGTTGGACAGTAACCGCGCCAGATTAACCGGTCCTGCCACTTTATAGAGCTGTTCTTCATCCAGATCAAATTCTTCCAGCAGATATTCATAAATATGCTGCGGACAATTTTCAGTCACTTCCAGACGGACTGCACGACCAAAACGGCGCGAACTTAGCTCGCCTTTTAAGGCTTTGGCTAGGTCTTCAACATCTTCATTTAAGGCCAGATCGGCATTCCGGGTAACACGGAACTGATAGCAGCCAGTCGCGGTCATGCCCGGGAACAGGTCAGACACATGTTCATGAATGATGGCGGATAACATCACATGATGTTCTTTACCATCAGTCAGTTCATCCGGTAAACGCACAACACGTGGCAATGAACGTGGCGCAGGAACAACCGCAAGATCAATCTGACGGCCAAAGGCATCTTTCCCTTCGAGCGTCACAATAAAATTCAGGGATTTATTCACCAGACGTGGGAATGGATGTGCCGGATCAAGGCTAATAGGCGTAAGAACTGGAGCAACCTGTTCCTGAAAATATTTTTTCACCCAGGCCGATTGTGCCGGTGTTAGCTCTCCACGGCGCAAGAAGCAGATATCTTCCTCACGCAGTTTAGGCAAAATCTCTTCATTTAAAATACGGTACTGACGTTCAATGGCGGCATGTGCAGTTTCGGCAATCTGCTCTAATACTTGTTTTGGCGTCAAACCATCTGGACTGCGGCTTTCATTGCCCAAATCCAGTTGTTCCATGACGCCAGCCACACGAATTTCAAAAAACTCATCCAGATTACGTGAAAAGATCAGTAGAAAATTCATGCGTTCCAGCAAAGGATGCAGAGGATCAACCGCCTGTTCCAGCACTCGCAAATGGAAATCCAGAATAGACAGTTCACGATTAATGTAACGATCATTATAAGTATATTCGGTTGGTGCCGAAGTCGTACTGGCTGCCGTATTCATATCAAACCTACGCTATTTTCAAGTCTTGCTTATTGCTTTTAGTATGCTTCAAATTAATGACATTTTCATAAAAAAAGCCCAAATATTTGGGCTTTATCTTGATATTTTTATTTAAGGGATTTCAGCATAGCGCATATAACGCTGAATCATACGTTTACGTGCTTTTAGGGCTGATGCATTACGATGATCTTCAAAATATTTTGGATTGGTGAGAATCGCTGCCAGGAAGATGGCCTGATCACGAGTCAGGCTCTCTGCAGTCTTACCAAAATAATGTTTGGCTGCCGCTTCTGCTCCATAGATATTGTCTCCAAACTCAATCGAATTTAAATACACTTCCAGAATACGCTCTTTAGACCACATGCGTTCCATCATCCAGGTCGCGACAGCTTCCTGACCTTTACGCAGGAATGAACGCTTGTTGACGAGGAACAGGTTTTTAGCCAGCTGCTGGGAAATGGTTGACCCTCCTGCCACAACACGGCCTTCATTCTTGTTACGGCTGAGTGCAGTCTGAATACCATCCCAGTCAAAGCCATGATGGTGCATGAATTTTCCATCTTCTGCCGTCACTACCGCCTGCTTGAGATTGGTACTGATTTCATCATAAGGGCGCCACTGATGTTGAATGGGCTTGGAGGGTTCAGTCCAATAATCGATCCGCATCATCATGGTGGTATTCACTGGATTGGTTCGCCACCAGGCTAAACTTGCAAAAATCCACAGTTGAACAAGTAGAATCACACTGACAATCACGAGAAGGGTGCGGGTCAGAAAGGCTTTCATGTCAGTGCGTTACTCCTGAAAATTCAATTTTTCGTGTTAAGCTTATTCGAAATATACAATCACAGCAAAAAAATAGCATGCCTGAATATTCTCCCCCAACAACACATCGCAAACTGGAAATGCAGCTCTGGTGGATGACCGCACTCCTGATCTGTATCAATGTCGGCCTGTTTGGCTGGCAGGTTCTGAATGGAATGGACATCACACAGCCAAGTTCTCCAGATGCCATTCGCTGGGGAGCAGATTATGCACCTTTAACGTATTTAGCGGAACCCATACGCCTGTTTAGTAGCATGTTTTTTCATTTTGGCTTAATTCACCTGATGTTGAATATGTGGGCACTGTATATTTTTGGTAGTGTCGCTGAACAAATTTTTGGCCGGGTCTATTTTACAGGTCTTTATATTTGTGCCGGCCTGATGGGCAGTTTACTCAGTGGCTATATGAGTATCCAGGACAGTTATGCCTTAATCGAAGGCGGTGTAGCCAATCCTGGCTTATTGCCGGGTGTTAGTGCGGGTGCTTCGGGTGCAGTCATGGGTCTCGGTGCCTCCCTGACTGTTCTATCTTTACTGCCAATGTTGCCCCGTCAGCCTTTTATTCTGGATAAAAAGACACTGGTAATGATCATGGGTCTTAACCTGGCGATGGGCTTTATGATCAGCGGAATTAACAATGCCGCACATATTGGCGGCATGATCATGGGGGCCGGACTAACAGCGCTCTGGTATCTTGGTCAGAAAATGCAGCGTGGCCGTTTGGTCAGTCTGGTTGCCTTACTGCTCGGCGTCGCTGCCTGTATCGTGCTGTATCAATATAATCTGGCTTTGCTTGAACCGATCCGCCCACTCTGGCAAGAGATTTTACAAATGCTACAACAGCAGTTGGCCGATCAACCTGCGAAATGAATCTTATTGATTCATCTCACGCAGGCTTTGTAAAGGTGGAATCTCGGAAAGATAACTCAGACGATAACGCCCGATCAGGGTACATAATACAGTCATAAACACAGGCAGGATAATCCAGATTTCCCAATGAGGCTGGATGATCAGATCCATTTTGTAGCTGGCAATGGCGCTGATCACTTCCGCAAACAGACATGAAACAATCCCTGCGAATAGTCCGATAAAACCAATTTCCAGACTCATCATGGTTTTCAGCTTCTGTTTGGAACTACCAAAAGACCGGAGCAAAGCCACTTCACGTTTACGTTCATCCATGAGCAGGTTTAGACAGGCCATCAGTACCAGAAAACCGGATACACTGACCAGCACAGCCAGAATGGTAATGATCTGTACCAGCACATTCACAATTCGTTTGATTTCTTCCAGAATCAGGCTGACATCAATAAATACCGTATTCGAAAAACGCTGAACCAGATTCACCAGTTTATCTTTGTCTGTTTCCGGTACATAGAAGCTGCCCAGATAACTGCCCGCATTGGCATCCATAGTATTCGGTGCAAAGATAAAGAAGAAGTTTGGACTAAAACTCTCCCACTCTACCGTTCTGAGATTCACCACTTTGGCTTCGAGTATGCCTTCAGGCAGGCTAAAGCTGAGCTTATCTCCCAGTTTGATGCCCAGCTCTTGTGCAGTATTGGCTTCGACCGAAACCTCACCCAGCTGTTTCAATCCTGCCTCCCCCTGAACAATCACATTATCCTGAGGATAGCGATCCGACTGGGTCAGATTCAGTTCACGTCTTAAGGTATTACTCTTTTTGACCAGTTCAGCAGCAAAAGGATGATCATTTTTCGCTACCAGGCGCCCGCGAATATTGGGATAAAGCGGCGTGCTTTTCCAGCCATTCTGTTCTAACTGAGCTTTTAAGTCAGGCATATCAAAAGGCGGCAGACCATAGACAAACTGGTTGGGTGTCCCTTCCGGCAACTGTTGCTGCCATCGATCAAGTAAATCTGTACGCAGTACAGCCAGCACACTAATCAAACTGAGTCCTAAAGCTAAGGCAGTAATCTGTAAAGCGGTCTGATACGGTGTCCGTACATAGGCAGACAGATTGAATTTCAGATTACGCAGCAGTTTTAAAATACTCCAGACCGTAAAATACAGAACAGCACAAAGCAGAATAATGGCCCCAATCACCCAAGCTGTCAGCACGATATTTTCCGTTAAAATCACACTGAAAATAATCAGACTTAAGGTTCCGGTCAGTAACATCCACAACATCGAATGGACGGATTTTTCCTGCTGACGAATGACCCGAATCGGAGGAGTATTTAAGAGTTGAAACAGACTCGGCATGACAAAGCCCAGTAACACCACTGCACTGGTCAGCATGGCAATTGGCAAGGGCCCCAGCAGCATCGCCGTAGCAGAGAACTCAAGCTGCAAGTTTGGAATAAGCTGTAGCATGAGCTGCAGCAAGCCATAACCCAATGCAACACCTATCACGCTACCAATCAACATGGCGATTAAAAGCACTAAACCCAGCAAAGCCAGATAAGCGGCTAGAATCTGATTTTTGGTCGCGCCAATACAACGCATGAGGGCGATATGATCCTGGTTCTGCTGTACATAACGTTGTGCGGTTAAAGCAATGGCAATCCCGCATAATAAAATGGTGAGAATATTCGCCAGTTGCAGAAAAGTATCCAGATTGGCAATTGGTTTCATTAAACGGGTATTGCCTTCGCTGGCATTACGCAAGCGTAGACTGCCCTGCTGTTCCAGTTCTTGTCCCTCAACCTCAGCATCTGCTTCATCTGAAGTCCCATTTTCAGATTTTATCTTCTGCTTGAACCAGGTTTCATATTGCCGGGTATCGGCTGGATTGCCTGCCATTAATAAACGGTAATCAATCCGGCTACCGACCTGAATCGCATTGGTGCGCGCCACTTCTGACTGAGCAATAATCACAGTCGGCGAAAAGCCAGAAAAACCCAGCTCCTGATTAGAATCCTGCTCAATTTTTGCAGTAACCTTAAATTTGGCATCGGCGATATTCAGTTCATCACCCAGTTTGACCTTGAGTAGATCCATGGCCCGTGAACTCAGCCAGATTTCCCCCGCTTGGATTTTGTCTGCTGCAGGTTGAACCTGTAGCTCTCCTCGTAAAGGAAAAGCCTGATCAATAGCCTTAACATTGACCATGACAAACTGATCATTGGTATAAGCCATCGTACTGAAAAATGTGACTTCAGACTGCTGTAAATCGAGCTGCCTGGCCTGATCACGCCATTCCTGAGCTAGCGGCTCATTATCAGAAAGCACCAGATCCCCCGCCAGCATTTCAGCTGCCTGTAAAGCAACCGCGTTCTGAATCTGCTCATTACTGAACTTGAGTGCCGTTGTGGCACTAATGGCTAAGGTCAATGCGATGATTAGCAGATAAATCCCTGTCGTATTAAAACTTTGTCTGAGTAAAGGACGAAACAGATGCTGCATATCAGCCTCCACTCGCATGTTCAATCAGCTGACCATTGACCAGTTCAAAATGACGCTGGCATTGTTGGGCTAGATCAGGATCATGGGTAACCAGAACCAGCGTGGTGCCTAATTCGCGATTTAACTGAAAGAGCAGCTGTTCAATTTCCTGAGCGGTTTCCCCATCCAGATTACCTGTCGGTTCATCAGCAAAAATGATTTTGGGCTCACTGACCAGTGCGCGGGCAATGGCGACACGTTGCTGCTCCCCACCCGACAGTACTTTCGGTGTTTGCTGAGCTTGACGGTCTAATCCGACCTTTTGTAGCAATGCCAGCGCCTTTTGTTCGGCATGGCTATATTTAAAATATGGCTGTAAACGCAAAGGCAGCATGACATTTTCAAGTGCCGTAAGATGAGGCAAAAGTTGGAAAGACTGAAACACAAAGCCAATATTTTTTAGCCGGACTAAAGCGCGCTGTTCTTCATTCAAGCTCGATACCAGCTCCCCACAGACCTTTAACTGCCCGGCACTGGCCTGATCCAAAGTGGCCAAAATGCCCAGTAAAGTCGACTTTCCTGAACCGGAACGTCCGGTAATGGCGACCTGTTCTCCAGTCAAAATTTCCAGCGAAAGATCTTCAAAAATAGTCAGTTGTTTTTGTGAAAGTTGTATCTTTTGTGTCAATTTCTGGGCAGAAATAATCGCTTGTGGCATGATGGTCGAATCGTTGCTGCTTTGAATCATACGTGTCCTATATGAAAGATCTAAATCAGAAAAATCGTGTATTGCCTTGCCTGGTATTCTTTGGACTGTGCCTGATTCCTTTTAGTCTGTCGGCAAAGACCATTATGATTGTGGGTGACAGTATAAGTGCTGGTTATGGCATGCAACCACAGCAAGGTTGGGTACATTTATTACAAAAGCGTTTGGACCAACACTATCCGAAACAGCATAAAGTGGTCAATGCAAGTGTGAGCGGTGAAACCACCAGTGGTGCCCTGGCGAGATTACCAAAACTATTGCAGACTCACCGTCCAGATGTTGTGGTGATTGAGCTTGGCGGGAATGATGGCCTGCGTGGGCAGCCACCCCAAATGATTCAAAAAAATTTAGCAGCTCTGGTACAGCAGAGCCAGAAAGCCAAGGCGAATGTCATTGTTTTTGGAATGAAAATGCCACCAAATTATGGTCAGGCATATAGCAAGGCTTTTGAAAATAACTATAAGGTGGTCAGTCAGCAGTATAAGGTCAAATTACTACCCTTCTTTATGCAAGGTGTCGCTGGCAATAAAGGCCTAATGCAACAGGATCAGATTCACCCCAATGCCAAAGCCCAAACTATTTTATTAAATAATGCTTATCCTTATATTAAAGGCGCCCTCTAAGGCGCCTTTAACTGGATCAAATCTTAAAATTTTCTTAGAAGTCAAAGAAAGTTACTTCACCGGTTTCAAGTGAATATTCTGCACCAATCACCTGTAACTTACCTTTAGCAATCAGGCTTTCCAGAACTGCAGAACCATGACGTAATTGATTTACTGAAGCAAATACATTGGAACGGACTGCATGTTTAGACAGTTTATTCAGGTCATCTTTCAGTTCAGTCTGCATTAGAATTTCAACTGATGGGCGTACACGGTTCACGATCGACATCAGATTTGCAGATGGCGGCGTTGCTGGATTGGTTAATGCTTCAATTGTTGAATGAATAGCGCCACAATGTGTATGACCCAAGACAATTACAATCGGACAGCCAAAACTTTCTGCTGCGAATTCGACACTGCCGACTTGAGACGGTGCAACAATATTACCTGCTACCCGAATGACAAACAGATCACCTAACCCTTGGTCAAAGACCATTTCTGCGGGTACACGTGAATCTGAACATCCTAAAACAATAGCAAATGGTTCCTGACTTTCTGCCATTTCAGCACGTTGCTGATGCGATAATAATTTTAAATGCTGCGTTTCACCATTGACAAAGCGCTGGTTACCCTTTTTAAGACGATCTATAGCTTCCTGAGCTGTGAGCATTCTTTTTTACCATCGATGTTTTTAGTGGGAATATCTTACTGCTAGATTTTTTGAATGTCACTTGCAAAAAAAATTAGCTGTAAAATTTTTAGCGCTTTGATGATTTCTTGTTCTGATAATTTTTCTGTGAAGTTCATCACGTTTTTTGGACAGTTTTTCTGCTTCAGCTAATAATTAACAGATGTACAATATTAAGGAATGCTTTAAAATAAGTGAAAGATTACGATTTGATTCATCTATAAATTGCAAATCGATAACACGGAAGTATTTTGAGCGTTTTTGCTCAGTTTTTTCAGGGGACAGTGCTAATGAAGAAAATAATAAAATTGCGCTCAAAAATTATCTATTCCACTTTAGTCGCTCTGGGTCTTAGTCTATCTAGCCTGAGCCATAGCCAATATCTGTTTACGCCGCCGAAAGCCAAGTCTGCCGAAGTTTTACAGCTGTATCTGAGCCAGCAACGCATCCAGGCGGGTCTACAATCCAAAACCTTAAAAATCGGTGATGTGACTTGGAGTTATAGCGAAGGCGGTGCAAAAAACAAACCCTCGATTATCCTCATTCATGGTCTGGCAGGCACACGCGACAACTGGAATCGTGTCGCCCAGTTTTTGACACCTTATTATCATGTCATCATTCCGGATTTGCCGAGCAATGGCGATACCCGGGTTCCAGCAGATTTTGATTTGTCTGTACCCAATGTCACTTCGCAATTACGTACTTTTGTCGAAACCTTGAAGATTGAAAAAAATCTGCATGTCGCTGGCCATTCTCTAGGCGGTTCAATTGCGACAGTTTATGCATCCCAATACCCTTTCGATACCCAAAGCCTGTTTCTAGTAAATAGTGCCGGCATCTATAAAATGGGCAATACGCCTTATACCAAAGACCCACATGCGCTCAAAGATCTGATTGTCAGTAAACCGGGCGATCTGGAAGATGTCTCCAAACAGCTGATGCAGAATCCGCCAGCATTGCCTTACCAGCTTAGACATGCACAAGAAAAATTGCTGATTGCCCGTTCTGAGCAAACTAGCAAATCGATTGATCAAGTAGTAATGCTTAACCGGCTGTATACTCCTGATACCTTTGCCCGTCTGACCCGTACAGTGGAAGCCCCGACTTTAATTTTATGGGGAAAACAGGACCGGATTATTAATGTCGAAGTGGTAAAAGAGCTTTATTCTCTGCTGAAACGTGCTGAAACTCCGGTGATTTTAAATAATGTTGGTCATATGCCGATTCTGGAAGCAGAAAAACAGGTTGCCCAACATTATTTGCCTTTCCTGGCCAAGACTCAGACCCTAAAAAATCCACTAGCTGATAAACTCATTCCTTTCAATTAAGTTTCAGAGAAGTTATGCAGAAACACCCGATGATTGAGCAGTTGATTGATGCTCAACTTGATTTTCTTAATCAGGTATTTTCTCAATCTGAAACCATTCAAAGCGAGTTTCATGAGTTTTATCTCTGGTTGCGCAAGCAGTCGCTTAAAGATCTGTGGAGCTGTGAACTGATCAATCAGCTACTACAAAAGCAGATTCTGGATACTGCTGCCAGTTCTTTTCTGATTGAGCAGATTGCCGAACATATCCGGTTCGCATTGGTTCATCCAGCCAATGATACAACCAAAATTGCAGATGTCATTCCGGTACTGACCATTGATAAAATTGCACAATATGTGGCCAGCAAAAGTGGTCATCGTCAGCGCCTAATCAAAGCGGTGGTGAATAACCCTGCTTTCTCGGCCATGATTACGCAACTGATCCAGCATTCGATTCAGGATTATCTGGATAATTCTGTGATTGCCAAGAGTGTGCCGGGTGTTTCCCGTTTTATGAAAATGGGCAAATCTGTTCTAAAAAATGTCACGGATTCCAGTCTGGACAACACGGTCTCCCGTTATCTGCAAAAAAATATTTTAAAACTCAGCCAGATGAGTGAGCATGTCCTGAACCAGCACTTTGATGATGACAAGCTGTACCATTTTCAGGCCAATCTTTGGCATAAGATCAAAGACATGCCGCTTTCCGTACTCAAGAACTATATTGAAACCCAGGATCTGAACCAGACGGTGAGTTTAGGGCACGAGATCTGGGATCATATGCGCCAGACAGAATATATGCAGCAGCAACTGCATGACGGGATTTATACCTGGTATGTACGCAATCAGGAACATACCTTTGACCAGTTATTGCGTGATCTAAATATTGATGAAGCATTGATTCAACATGAATTGAATGAATTGCTGACACCGATTATTCAGCAGATGATTCATCAGGGCTATTTGCGTGAACGTGCCCGTGCCTATCTGGAAAAATTCTATTATGCTGAAAATACCTTAAAAATTTTAAAGGTTGCAGAATAAAAAAAGCCGCTTTAAAGCGGCTTTTTCATATCTATGAATTAGAATTTGATATTCATACCCACGGTGTATCTACGACCATCAAGCACAATGTCATAATCGCCATTGGTAATTTCTTTATTTGCAATGTTATAAATACCAGCAGTCAAACTTAAGTTATCTGTCGCTTTAAAGACTGCACCGGCATCAAAAGTACCATATCCCGGTGTCCCATTATCCATAGAAGTACGGCTTAAATAATCACTGGTTTTGCCACGGTAATTATAGTCCATCCAGGTCGTCCAGGTATCTGAAACATCATAATCCAGACCGACATTCAGCATATGTTTTGGCATTTTATTCAAAGGCTGGCCTTTAAATTCGCCACTTTTTTGCTCAGTTTTTGTATAAGTATAACTTGTACTCGCGTGAAGATTATCCAGTACATCATAGTCTAATGTGAATTCAGCACCTTTCATTTCTGCATCGGAAACGTTTTTCATTTGGCTAACAAATCGATATGGCTTGCCATTTGCCGAACATTTCCATTCTTCTACAGGAGAACTATTTGTTGTTCCTGGCGTGTCACATAAACGATCTTCAACAATTTTATCTTTAAAATCAGATTTAAAGACCATTAAACTGCTTGTTAAACCAAGTTCAGGAGCCGAATAGTTAAATCCGAATTCATAGCTCGTGCTTTTTTCTGGAGACAAATCAGGGTTACCAATGATGACAGCACTGCCTTTTCCTGTTCTGCTACCAAAACCTTCTGAAATTTGGCTAATCGTTGGTTGTTTATAGCCTGTACTTACACCACCTTTCAAAGTTAAAGCATCAGTTAAATGATAAACACCATAGACACGCGGTGTAATTTCACCACCAAAGTATTCATCTTTATTGTATCGGGCGCCCACAGTTAAAGCGAAATCATCGGTAATGCTCCACTCATTTTCTGCATATAAAGCAAATAACCAACGGTCGAGTGAAGTGACCCCAGTAATATCGGCTAGACCATTTGTGGTATCAGTGATTTTTTCTTTTTGATATTGACCACCCACTGTTAATGCATGGTTACCCAAAAAGAATGAGCCTTGTGTATTAAAGACTTTTAATTCTTCATTTTTTTCGTCAGCAACGACACCACTATAAACTTTTTTAGTTGTTTCATCTTGATAGTATGAATCAAGGGTAAAATTATCGTAACGTGCTTTATGCGTTAAGGTATATAGATTTTTCTCATTTTCATTGATAGAGGCTTGAGTGGCAACATCCACACTTTTACCCAGTGTTGTAGTGTACTGCTGCCCTGTAAAATCATATCTCAAACCAATATCGTTATGTTCATCGACATTCCAAACCAGTTCAGTACCGAGCTTTCTCACTTTCTTCTCAGACTCACTTGAACCAGATTTTTGCCCTTCTCCACCGACAAAGTCACTTTCGTCATTCCCCTGGAAGTTACCATCTATACTTAAAGATAATTTATCTTGAATTAATGGGCCTGTGACATACATGCTGACGCCATAACTATCATTTGCATAATCATTATCAGACTTCGTATATTCAGGAGAAATACTTCCATACCAATTACTAGCAGACGCTTTTTTAGTAATAATATTAATTACACCACCCATAGCATCTGAACCATAAAGTGATGACATTGGACCACGTACGACTTCGATACGTTCAATCATGTTAATTGGTGGTAAATATGCACCAATTTTCCCACCGTCTGTACCATTACCATTCACTGCCCTACCGGCGCTAATTGGTCTGCCATCAACAAGGTATTTCGTATAGGTTGCACCCATACCTCGGATTGTAATCTCTTTATTATTGCCGCCACCTTGCACAGAGACGCCTGGCATATTTTTTACAGCATCAATTACATCTGTATATGATTTTTTTTGTAATTCTTCCGCGGTAATGACTGAAATAGAAGCGGGTGCATCTGCAATATTTTGTTCAAAACCGCCCGCTGTGGTTACCACAATGGTCTGCAATTTAGTAGTTTCAGTCTGTAATGTTGCTTTTTGTTCTTCAGTTACCTGGTCTTGTGCTTGTACTGAAACAGCTAATGCTGAAAGCACTGCAAAGGCCAAAGTCGATTTCATAAACGGCTTACTCATATTCGAAGGTGCCCCAAAAGTTGATTTATGAAGAAATATTGCTGGAATTGTGACGCATTGTATCAAATGTAACTATAAATACAATTAGTATTGATAATTATTATCATTATTAAATCTAGATAAAAAAATACCCCGAGCATTCGAGGTATTTCTTACAAGCTAATTTTATTAGAGACTTATTTGAAATAAGCACCTTCAGCTTGGGTATGGTCAGTTTGGTCAACCACACGTGCCAATTCAGGAATATGCTGTTTCAAGGTTGTTTCAACGCCTTGTTTTAAAGTCACATCAATTGCTGAACAGCCCTGGCAACCACCACCAAACTTAAGAACTGCAGTTAAGCCATGCTCAGGATCTTCAACCACTTCGACCAGTGCACAGTTACCACCATGACCTGCAAGACCCGGGTTAATTTCTGACTGAAGCACGTATGTAATACGCTCTTCTACAGAGGCATCAGGACCGACACGTGGCACTTTAGAGTTTGGTGCACGGAAAGTCAGCTGACCACCAAAACGGTCTTTATTGTAGTCAATAACTGCATCTAGCAAGTATGGAATTGACGGAGAGTCAATATAGGCCGGAAAATCTGGATATTCCTGCTTATAGTCTGTAGGTACAACCTCATCAGGTGCACTATAAGCCATGCAACATTCAGCGCGCGGTGTACCCGGATTTTCTACAAACACACGTACGCCAATACCTGGTGTATTCTGTTTGTCCAATAGATCCTTTAAATACTCTTGTGCTGTCGGTGTAATCAAAAGATTTGGAATTTCTTCTGCAACCGGAGTGTTGCTGTTCTCAGTCGACATAACAATAATTTCCTCAAGCTGAAGCTGCTATTTTAACTGAAGATGCGGGGTAATTATAAAAATTCAACCAAAATTGTCGGATTTATTATAAAAGTCGCACTTTAGATTTGTTTTAATGGCATGATCATTGTCAAATAGATAGAACCAGAATTACTTATATGCTTGATTTACCTTTTAATCATACCGTCACTATTATTCTGATCACCTGTATTGTTTCTTTTATTGCTTTTTCAAAAGAAACGGTAATGAATCGTCTGATTTTCTGGCCGCCTGCCATGCAACGTGGTCAATATGACCGTTTCATTACCCATGGTTTTATCCATGCAGATGGCACGCATTTACTATTCAATATGATCACGCTGTTCTTTTTCGGCAGCATTATTGAAAGTTTTTATCGCCAGTATTTATATGATCTGGGCTTTATCCTGTTTTATCTAGGTGGTCTGGTTGCAGCGATTCTGCCAAGTTATCTGAAACATAAAAATGATGCGCGCTGGGCCAGCTTGGGTGCTTCCGGTGCAGTATCCGCGGTTCTGTTCGCTTATATTCTGTTTGAACCATGGAAGCTGATTTTCGTATTCTTTATTCCCGTACCTGCGATTATTTTTGCTGTTTTATATGTGGCCTATAGCATTTGGTCGGGCAAACGTGGCAACAGCAATATTAATCACAGTGCCCATCTTTGGGGTGCAGCTTATGGTGTGATGATGACGATTATTCTGGAGCCACGACTTATTCCGCATTTCCTGAATAAATTGACTCAAATCCCCTTCTAAAGTTTTGAATGATTAAGGGATAGCAAATATCCCTTTTTTAATCATTCATATATGTAAATGATTTTCATTTCTACCAATTATGCTAATCTTGTCGCGAATTTAGAGGAATAAACATGAAATTTAAGACTTTAGCATTTGCCACAATATTAGGACTGACGTCTTCCTTTACAGTTTCTGCACAGGTCACTTTCGACTATAAAGACCAAAATATTCAACTCAAAAAAAACCCGAAAAAGATCGCAGTATATGACCTTTCGGCACTGGATATCTTGAATACACTAGGGCCTGAAGCTCAGCTGGTGCCTTCTGCAAGCTTTGCAGGCAACTTAAGCAAATACCAGCAGGACAAATTCACCAAAGCTGGTTCTCTGTTTGAACCGGATCTCAATGTACTAAAAGCTGCTAAACCCGACCTGATTATTGTCGGTGGCCGTTCGGCTTCTAAAGCCGAGGCTGTTAAAGGCATTGCTCCGACTTTAGACCTTTCTCCAGATACTAGCCAATATATTGTCGATCTGACGGAACGTACCCATGTCTTGGCTCGTGCATTTGGTAAAGAGAAAATTGCTACTGAAAAGCTCGGTAAAATCGCAACGCTGCAGCAACAGCTTAAAAAGCAGACTGAAGGCAAAACTGCACTGATGCTGTTTGCGGTCGGTGAAAATTTTATGCCACATGCAGAAAATGACCGTTTTGGCTTTGTCTATGAATTAGCAGGTTTTAAACCGGTATTGGATCCCTCTGAACAGTCGGATGTACCCCGTCCAGAAGCCGGCTCTCCGGAAGCATTGAAAGCAACGGAGAAAAATGTTCAGCGTATTACAGCAGCCGTTGAGAAGAATCCGGATTACATCATTATCCTGGATCGTGGTGCAGTGAATACCCAGAAATATACCGCTCAGGATAATATTCAGAAACACCTTGCCCTAAAAAATGCCAAAGCCTTGGCAGAGAAAAAAGTGATCTATGTGAATGCTGATGCCTGGTACATCACTGGTGCAGGTTTGGACAATACCGCTTTCATGCTGGAAGAACTCATTAAAGGCACAGCGAATTAATTTTTAACCCATTACTAAAAAGGAAGCTTCAAGCTTCCTTTTTATTTGAAACATCTAGTAATAAATTAAGACCCAAGACTGGAATTTAATGCCAACTCAGGAAGCAACTTAGCAGCGATAATGTATACATCTGTATATTAATTGCTGTAAATCGCGAGATATTTTGCATGTCCACTTCCCTAGACGGTCTTCAATTTCCCATTTCTGCTTCACAACAAAAACCAAGCACATCGAAAATCGGCCGTAATATTATTTCTGAAGCCTTAGGCGCAGTCGATCCTGTACATGCTACCGCAGCACAGCAGGAAAAGAACTGGCGTAAGCAATATCCGCTGCACTTTAAACATCTGGTTGAAGATGGATTACGCTCTGCGGGTGCAGCACTGAGTATTGCCAAGCAAGGTCTGGAAACTGCACATGCCAGCTTTGAATTTTATCGTGATGGTCAGAAGCATCTACTAAAAGATGTGATGTCTCTGCCTGCGCAGAACCTGAATACTTTCCAGCTGAAAGGCCAGTCTGAAAAAGCCCCAGAATGGTATGTGCCCTATCATGGCAAAAAACTGCAAGGACAAGCATTACTGGATCAGATCCAGTCTTGGGAAGAGCATGGTATCGTCGAACCGAGTCATGCCAATGCACTGCGTGAATGTATTGCCCATCCGGAATGGTTTGACCTATCCGATCGTACCACTGTTCTATTTGGAGCCGCTTCTGAAGCAGGTCCACTAACCTGGTTGTCGAAATGGAAAGCCAATATTGTCGCGATTGACCTGCCGAATACTCGTGTCTGGGGCAAAATTCTGGATACAGTAAGTCAAGGCAACGCCACTTTATATGCACCATCAGTTGAAGCGCTTCCTGCTGATACTTCACTGGACATTTTAAAAGAAAAACTGGGGGCTAACCTGCTCACTCAGATTCCTGAAATTGCCCAATGGCTGATTCAGTTCAAACAGGATCTGGATCTCGCGGCGATTGCTTATCTGGACGGTGAAAAGCACGTACGTGTTTCCATGGCGATGGATGCCATTATGAAATATGTTAGCAAGCAGAAAGCCAATACCAGCCTGATGTATATGTGCACCCCGACGGATGTATATGCAGTTCCAGAAGAAGTCGTTCAGGCTTCACAAAGCAAATATCAGCAATTATCTAAGCTAGAAAGCACTTTAACCAAAGGCATTTCACTGATTTCACGCAAGCATTTTTTCCAGAAAAATAAGCAGGATCTGTTTAAGGTTGGCGATAAGTCTTATGGTGTTTGTGACTGTCTGGTCATTGAGCAAGGTCCGAACTATGCACTGGCTAAACGCATCCAGCAATGGCGTGCAACATTGGCACGTGCTAACGGGCAGCAAGTGAGCATCAATATCGCTCCTTCAACAACGACTTATTCTGTGACCAAGAATCCACTGCTGAAAGCTGCATTTAACGGTGCCAGCCTATTTGATGTAGAAGCATTCGCTCCTGAAACCACCAATGCGATTATGGCGGCATTGTGGATTCACGACCTACGTAATCCTGAATCTGTGGCCAATCCTGATATACAACTCAACCATCCACTTGAGTTGATGATGTCAGGCGCAAATCATGGCGGTTTATGGCGTGTGGCTTATCTGGCACGTACTGCTCTGCCTTTTGCTGCGCTGTATGGTTTTGCAACGGATAAATTACCAAAGGGATTATTGGGTAAGAAGTTGAAGAAGTAATTCTTCTTAAATAGATAGATCTCTCTCCAGAGCAAGTTTTAAGGTAATACTCAAATATGGGTTAGTGAAAAAGTATTTTTACTTTACCCTCACCCCCTTGCGTAGCAATGTTACTCATCCCATAGGGAGAGGGTGTTTTCTTTGTGAAATTAATACTTCTTTTGGATCTTCAAGAAGATTCCCTCTCCTGAGCAAGCTTTAAAGCGCAGCGCAAGTGAGGGTTAGGGAGGGTCATCTTTTATTTAAATCCCTCATCTCTTGCAGAAGAGGAGTACTCCTATCTTCCACAAGGAAATATAAAAATCACCCATAAAAAAACGCTGCCTAAGCAGCGTTTTTTACATCGAATCTTCTTAGAAAACTTTCAGAAGAATCCAGTACAAACCACCTGATAAACAGATCGTTGCTGGCAGTGTAAATACCCAGGCAGACAGAATTGATTTGACCATTTTAAAGTTTAGGCCCGACTTGTTCGCCACCATGGTACCTGCAACTGCAGAGTTCAGGACATGAGTGGTAGATACTGGCATACCAAAGCCATCAGCAGCAGCGATCGTAGACATGGCTACCAGTTCGGCAGACATCCCCTGACCATAAGTCATGTGCTCTTTACCGATCCGCTCACCGACAGTTACGACAATTCGTTTCCAACCCACCATGGTACCTAAACCCAATGCCAAGGCTGTTGCCACTTTCACCCAGGTCGGAATGTATTGCAGGAATGAATCCAAGTTGTCTCGATACTCATCAACGGTTTTTTCCTGAGCCTCGCTCATTGCCGGTAAAGCTTCTGCTTTGTCCAGACGTTTAAATGCTGTGGTGCTCAGGTACATGTCGTTACGGAATTCTGAAACTTGTGTTTCTGGGACATCTTTAATATTGCTGTAGCTACCGACTTTATCACCCAAATGATCTGTCAGGCTTGCCAGTGCAGGAACAACCTCAGCATTCAATTCTTTGGTTTGAATGTAGGTCGTGATGATGGCACGTGCTTTTTCGTCCGGAATATCTTCATGCTGCGGATAAATCGCATCAGCCGTTTGCGCAGACAACTGACCAAAAGACTGGATATGTGCTGCATCCAGATTTTTGTTTAATGAATATGCCAAAGGTACACAACCGATCAGGATCAGCATGATCAGACCCATACCTTTTTGACCGTCATTTGAACCATGCGCGAAGCTCACACCTGTACAGGTAAAGATCAGAATGGCACGAATCAGCGGTGGTGGTGGCTTATTGCCTTCAGGTGGCTTAAACAGTTCAAGTTGCTTTCTGAAGATCTTCTTCACCAACAGGAATAGTACCCCAGCAAAAGCAAAACCGATCAGAGGTGAAAACAGCAATGCTTTACCAACTTTCAGCACCTGTTCCATATCCACACCAGAAGCACCACCACCTGAATTCAACAGGTAGTTCATGATACCTACCCCCAGAATCGAACCGATCAGGGTATGTGAACTGGAAGCGGGAATGCCAAGGAACCAGGTACCCAAATTCCAGAGAATCGCGGCAATCAGCATGGCAAAAACCATAGCGAAACCGGCACCTGTGCCGACATTCATAATCAGCTCGACAGGCAATAATGCAATGATCCCATATGCAACAGCACCACTGGCCACCATTACCCCAAGGAAATTACAAAAACCTGCCCACATGACTGCAACCGGTGCAGACAATGCATTGGTATAAATCACGGTCGCAACCGCATTGGCCGTGTCGTGGAAACCGTTGACGAATTCGAAGCCCAGCGCAATGAATAACGCCGTGCCTAAAAGAAGCATTGAATACAGACCGATCGGTGGGACATGAGCTAAATCTGAAGTCAATTGGAAGCCGATATAGATCAGCGTGGAGATAATTAGAGTCAGAAACACCGGCATAAAAAATTTCGGTGTGGGCACATGAACATTGGCCGGCTTATCAGAAGGCGACTGTTGTGCTGAACCTAAGGGAGTTTGATTAGAATTCATGCAAGCAGGAATAGAGGATTCAAGAATCCCCATATTGTTCAGTTAAATTGTGACAATTATATGACAAAGTGCTGTCATATAAACCAGTTTTTTAGACTTTCTCGTTGCCGTTTATCCTGTAACCACATGCTCTAAATTTTAAAAATATACAAATATAATCAATTATTTATTAAAAATAAAACGCTTGAATCGCCCAGCTTTATTCATGTTTTGCAATATATCTGATCATTCCTACCCGGCTGTCATATTTCCGAGCCTGTCATATTTGGCTAAAGATTAGCTTTGTAATATGACACTCTGATGAAAGCTGCTTACATTTTATTTTCCAGTCGTACCCTTTTATCAAAAACTTTAATTTCCAGATTTCCATCTGTTTTCAGCTTTCTATACCGGCTTGAGTTTCTTTATCAAATTTTCATATCAAGCATATCCAGCATTCTGTATAAGCGTTACAGAAAACTGCGCACTAATCTGTTAAGATTATTGCCGTTTTTGATGCTTACTGAGAAAGTTTGAATGTCCACACTTGCCACCCTAAAAGAACTTCTTGCCAAGAGAATTTTAATTATCGATGGTGCGATGGGTACCATGATCCAACGCCATAAATTGGAAGAAGCCGATTATCGTGGTGAGCGTTTTGCTGATTGGGCATACGACCTTAAAGGCAATAACGACTTACTTGTGCTGACTCAGCCACAGATTATTCAAGGCATTCACGAAGCGTATCTTGAAGCCGGTGCCGATATTATTGAAACCAATACCTTTAACGGCACCCGTGTTTCAATGTCTGACTATCACATGGAAGATCTGGTTCCTGAGATCAACCGTGAAGCGGCGCGTCTTGCCAAAGAAGCCTGTGCAAAATACTCAACGCCTGAAAAACCACGTTTTGTGGCAGGTGTGATTGGGCCGACATCACGTACTACGTCGATTTCACCAAATGTAAATGACCCTGCTTTCCGTAATATCACTTTTGACGAATTGAAAGTGAATTACATCGAATCAACCAAGGCCTTGATTGAAGGTGGTGTTGATATCATCCTGATCGAAACCGTATTCGATACTTTAAACGCCAAAGCTGCCATCTTTGCAGTGAAAGAAGTGTTTAAAGAACTGGGCACTGAATTGCCAATCATGATCTCAGGTACGATTACTGATGCGTCTGGCCGTACCTTGACTGGTCAAACTGCGGAAGCGTTCTGGAACTCAATGCGTCATGCAGAACCGATCTCGATTGGTTTCAACTGTGCACTGGGTGCAGATGCCATGCGTCCACACGTAAAAACTGTGTCTGATGTGGCGGATACTTTTGTGTCTGCGCATCCTAATGCCGGCTTGCCAAATGCCTTCGGTGGTTATGATGAAACTCCAGAAGAAACTGCAGCTTTCATTAAAGAATTTGCTGAAAGTGGTCTAATCAACATCACCGGTGGTTGTTGTGGTACCACTCCCGATCACATCCGCGCGATTGCTCAAGCAGTTGAGGGTATTGCTCCGCGTCAGGTCCCTGAAATTGAACCAGCATGTCGCCTTAGTGGTTTAGAGCCATTTAACATCACCAAAGATTCATTGTTCGTGAACGTCGGTGAACGTACCAACGTCACCGGTTCGAAAAAATTCCTGCGTCTGATCAAAGAAGAAAACTTCGCTGAAGCACTAGATGTTGCCCGTCAACAGGTTGAAGCCGGTGCACAGATCATCGACATCAACATGGATGAAGGCATGCTCGATTCAGAAGGTGCGATGGTGCATTTCCTGAATCTGGTCGCATCTGAACCTGATATTTCACGTGTGCCAATCATGATTGACTCATCAAAATGGGAAATTATTGAAGCCGGTCTGAAATGCGTCCAAGGTAAAGCGGTTGTTAACTCGATTTCTTTGAAAGAAGGTTATGACGAGTTTGTAGAACGTGCCCGCCTCTGCCGTCAGTACGGTGCAGCTGTGATCGTCATGGCATTTGATGAAAATGGTCAGGCAGATACAGCTGAACGTAAAAAACAAATCTGTAAGCGTTCTTATGACGTGCTGGTGAATGAAGTTGGCTTCCCGTCTGAAGACATTATCTTTGACCCGAACGTATTCGCTGTTGCAACCGGTATCGAAGAACACAACAACTATGCAGTAGATTTCATCGAAGCGACTGGCTGGATTAAACAGAACCTGCCAAATGCGATGATCTCTGGTGGTATCTCGAATGTATCTTTCTCATTCCGTGGTAATGAGCCGGTACGTGAAGCGATCCATGCAGTATTCCTGTACTACGGTATCCAGCAAGGTCTGACTATGGGTATCGTAAATGCCGGTCAGTTGGCGATTTACGATGACATCGACAAAGACCTGAAAGATGCAGTTGAAGATGTGATCCTGAATCGTAACCAAGGTGAAAGCGGCAATGAAGCCACTGAAAAACTGCTTGAAATTGCTGAAAAATACCGTGGTCAAGGTGGCGCTCAAAAAGCGGAAGAAAACCTTGAATGGCGTAATGAACCCGTTGAAAAGCGTCTTGAATATGCGCTGGTCAAAGGTATCACTACCTACATCGATCAGGATACTGAAGAAGCTCGCCTGAAAGCTGTTCGTCCACTCGACGTAATCGAAGGCCCATTAATGGCCGGTATGAACGTAGTCGGTGACCTGTTCGGTGCCGGTAAGATGTTCCTGCCACAGGTAGTGAAATCTGCACGTGTCATGAAACAGGCCGTAGCTTGGTTGAACCCGTACATCGAAGCAGAAAAAACCCAAGGCGAAGCCAAAGGTAAAATCCTGATGGCGACCGTAAAAGGCGACGTACATGACATCGGTAAGAATATCGTAGGCGTAGTACTGGGCTGTAACGGTTATGACGTGGTCGATCTTGGTGTCATGGTGCCATGTGAAAAGATTCTGCAAACTGCGATTGACGAAAAAGTTGATATCATCGGTTTATCTGGTCTGATCACACCGTCTCTAGATGAAATGGTTTTCGTTGCCAAAGAAATGCAGCGTAAAGGCTTTAATATTCCATTGATGATTGGTGGTGCGACGACTTCTAAAGCGCATACTGCTGTGAAGATTGCCCCTCAATACCAGAATGATGGCGTGTATTACACAGCTGATGCGTCTCGTGCCGTCGGTGTAGCGACTCAATTGCTTTCTGCCGAGATGAAGCCAAAACTGGCAGCAGACTATGCAGCGGATTATGAAAAAATTCGTATCCGTCTTGCCAACAAGCAGCCGAAAGCAGCGAAACTGTCTTATGCTGAATCGGTTGAAAATGGTTTTAAAATCGACTTCGATAAGAATGCACCATTTAAACCAAACTTCATCGGTTCACAAACTTTCACCAACTATCCTTTAGAAACCTTGGTGGAATACTTTGACTGGACACCGTTCTTTATTTCTTGGAGTCTTGCGGGCAAATTCCCGAAAATCCTTGAAGATGAAGTCGTGGGTGAAGCCGCACGTGACCTGTATGCACAAGCGCAAGCGATGTTGAAAGACATCATCGAAAATAAACGTTTCGATGCGCGTGCAACGTTCAGCATCTACCCTGCGAATCGTACCGGTTCAGATACGGTTGCGGTGACTGATGAAGCTGGCAATATCACACATACATTCGAGCACTTGCGTCAGCAGTCTGACAAAGTAACCGGTAAGGCTAACTACTCATTGGCTGACTTTATTGCGCCTAAAGATGTGGCTCAGGATTACTTGGGTGGCTTTACCGTTTCGATCTTCGGTGCGGAAGAGTTGTCTCAGGAATATAAAGCCAAAGGTGATGACTATAATGCAATTATGGTTCAGGCCTTGGGTGACCGTTTTGCGGAAGCGTTCGCAGAGCATCTGCACCAGCGGATCCGTAAAGAGTTCTGGGGCTATCAGGCAGACGAAACGCTGGACAATGATGAATTGATTAAAGAGAAGTATGTCGGCATCCGCCCTGCACCGGGCTACCCTGCTTGTCCTGAACATTCTGAAAAAGCGCCATTGTTTGACTGGTTAGGTACGACTGAGAAGATGGGTACTTACCTGACTTCTAGCTTTGCAATGTGGCCACCTTCATCAGTAAGCGGTTTCTACTATGCGAACCCTGAAACTGAATACTTTAACGTGGGCAAAATCTCTGGCGATCAGCTGGAAGATTATGCGAAACGTAAAGGCTGGACACTGGATGAAGCGAAACGCTGGTTAGCGCCAAATCTGGATGATTCAGTGGTTTAATCCCCCTCGATCCCCCTTTGATAAAGGGGGAAGAATCCATTCTTATCGAATATAAAAAATCCCCTCGAGTGAGGGGATTTTTTTGTTTTTAATCTCCCCTAACCCCTCTTTTTTCAAAGAGGGGAATTTCACGTATTAATTTAATTACATAACAGCTCCTCCCTTTTTAAAGGGAGATTGGAAGAGATTAAATTGCTATAAATAAAATGAATATTTAGAATGCTTAAATCCATGAAAAATTTAAGATTGACAAATGGCAATAATAAAAAGTTTAGATCTTGGAAGCTTAGAGAGCATCTGTAAAACTTTAGGTGAAACTAATAATGGGCTTTCAGGAACAGAAATTACCAAGTATCTGGCTGAATGTAATATCAAAGATCTTCAATTAAATTCAACAAAATGGAAACGCTTATATGATGCTCTATACTCAAAACAAACTGAAGATCGCTGTTCCAATAATGTCTTAGCTTTTATTAAGTATGTTATGCGTCCTTCACGACATATCCATAGAAAAGAATGGTTTGAAAATATACGAACTGAATTGAATTATGTATTGTCATTTGAAGGTTTTGAACTCAATGAAAGTGGCGAACTCAAGCAAGCAGACAAAGTTCAAACTTTTGATGAAGCTGAAGCACGAGCACAAAATTTAAGAAAAACTTTATTAGATAGAAAAATACATCCTGATGTTTTAGCCTTCTGTAGAGCAGAACTACTTGTAGATAATTATTTTCATGCGGTTTTTGAAGCCACTAAAAGTATTGCTGAGAAAATTAGAATCAAAACAAAACTAACAAGTGATGGTTCTGAATTAGTAGATCAAGCTTTTGCATATAAAAATAAAGTTCCTTATTTAGCCTTAAATAGTTTAGCTACACCAAGTCATCAGAGTGAACAAAACGGTTTTATGCATTTACTTAAAGGGATATTTGGAACATTTAGAAATACTACAGCTCATGCCCCTAAAATCACATGGAATATAGATGAACAAGATGCTTTAGATATTTTATCAACTGTGTCCTTAATTCATAGAAAATTAGACAAAGTAGTTGAAGCTAAAAAAATGTATGAAGGTAAAATGTAATCCCTCTTAACCTCCCTTTGAAAAAGGGAGGAACTACATGATTTCATAACCGCCATCAAATTCGTTTGAAGTCCCCCTTTGCAAAAGGGGGATTTAGGGGGATTCTTTAGAAAGCTCATTCAAACAATATTTATAAATTACATTTGCTACATCATCAATCCGCCCCATCACCTGCCCATTATCAAACCTCAATACTTTCAACCCAAATTGAGCCAAAGCTTCATCTCGAATTCGATCTGCTTCCAATCCTTCATCCGTAAAGTGCTGGCTGCCATCACACTCAATAATCAAATTAGCAGCGGGACAGTAAAAATCCACAATGTAATTTAAAATTGGCTTCTGTCTATAAAACTGCGAACCTAAAATTTGCTTATTCCGAAGTCGTGACCATAATAACTTTTCAGCATCGGTCAAGTTGTTACGTAAGTCACGTGAGGCTTGTTTTAAGTTTTTATTATAGGGTTTCATTTTTATTCTCTATTTTTAATCTCCCCTAACCCTGAGCCATATATGGCGCAAGAACAAAGAGGGGGACTCCACATATCAGATGAATTGCGTGACATCCCCTCCCTTTATTAAAGGGAGGTTGGGAGGGATTTAATTTATCAAATATGCGCCCCTTTTCTAACCCATCAATCCCAAACTATTCATTTTTACACTTTTAAGTCTGCAAGAATCATCACTTTCATGAATAATAGGCCAATAAATTTATCTCCCAAATCAATGACTCTTGGTATTCCAATGAAAAAACTCATGAACGGTGCTGAAAACATCGTTATCGAAATGTGCAAAGGCTTTGTCCTGGCACATCCAGAACTGGCATTTAATGAAGCTTATAAAATTATTTCCAGAAAAGAAAAACACCAAAATGTCGCCCTGATCAGTGGGGGTGGTAGCGGTCATGAACCTGCTCATGCGGGCTTTGTCGGCCAAGGCATGCTGGACGCTGCCGTATGTGGTGACGTGTTTGCCTCACCTTCACAGATTCAGGTTTATAAAGCCTTGCAGCAAGTGGCGACTGACAAAGGCGTGTTGATGATCATCAAAAACTATTCTGGCGATATGATGAATTTTCAAAATGCCGCTGTATTAGCCACTGAAGATGGCATCAAGGTTGATTACGTAAAAGTCGCAGATGACATCGCAGTAAAAGACAGTCTATATACAGTTGGCCGTCGTGGCGTTGCCGGTACGGTCTTCGTCCATAAGATTGCCGGTGCTGCCGCATCAAAAGGTTATGAACTTGCACGTGTGAAAGAGCTTGCGCAAAAAGCAGCTGACAATGTGACTAGCCTTGGTTTTGCCTATACCTCTTGTACCGTCCCCGCCAAAGGCACACCAACCTTCACTTTAGCTGATGATGAAATGGAATACGGCGTAGGCATCCACGGTGAACCGGGCATCCGTCGTGAAAAGATTCTGCCGTCTAAAGAACTGGCACAACGTATTGTTGATGACTTGTTTCTGGATCGTCCAAACCTGACTGAAGTGGCTGTTCTAGTAAATGGCTTTGGCACAACGCCACTGCAAGAGTTGTATGTGTTTAATAATGATGTATGTGAACATCTGGCAAGCAAAGGCATCAAGATTTACCGTACCTTTGTCGGCAACTACATGACCAGTATCGACATGGCAGGTGCATCTGTTTCCTTGTTGGCGGTGGATGATGAATTGAAAACTTATTTGGATGCAGAAGCCAATACTCCTGCATTTAAAATAGATGGTTCAACTGCACTGCCATTTGAGTTTGCGGCCAAAGACGAAGCTGCTGTACGCACAGTAAATACAGATGTTGAAACGCATCCTGAACATGCTGTGATTGCCAATGAACAATTCACCATTGAAAACATGCGCTATGTGGTCGATGTGATGAGTGCCTGCATCATTAAAAATGAAGTACCTTTCTGTGAGTTAGATGCTCATGCTGGTGATGGCGACTTCGGAATGAGTGTGGCCAAAGGTTTTAAACAACTTAAACGCCAATGGCATGAACTGGTTCAAGCTGAACAGATGGATGATTTTCTGCTGAACTGTTCAATGATCATCATGGAACATTGTGGCGGTGCATCTGGTCCAATCTGGGGTTCTGCTTTCCGTGCAGCCAGCAAATCCATTAAAGGTAAAACCACATTAACTGTGGCGGATTTTGCAGAGATGCTACAAGCTGCGGTAAAAGGTATTCAAACGACTGGTGAACGTTCATTTGGCCGTGGTGCCGTTGTAGGTGACAAAACCCTGATTGATGCTTTGGTGCCGTGCGCAGATTCGTGGTCTGCCAATATCGACAAGACCTTCAAAGAGAACTTTGTTCTAGGCGCTCAAGCAGCAGTTCAAGGTGCGGAATCCACTAAAGAGATCGTCGCACGTATGGGTCGTGCCGGGACTGTAGGTGATCGAAGTCTGGGATATCCAGATGCTGGTGCGCATGGTTTAGGTGTGATCTTTACTGATATTGCTGAGCATATTAAGTAATTTTTTGACTTATCCCTCATCCCATCCCTCTCCCACAGGGAGAGGGTGTCTCATTTAATTAAATAGAGGGTTAGATTTCACAGTGAAATTCCCTCTCCTTTTAGGAGATGAGCAGCACTGCTGCGCAAGGGAGAGGTTATTTATACTTTTCCAAAAACTTCTCCAACTCCTCCGTCACCACCACCCTTTTTCTACCCTTCAACTGGTCCTTATCCAGCAAACCTTCTGAATCTACGACTAGTACTTTATGTCCATCCTGTTTTAAACGATCTACACCTTCAAACAGCATTCGGGCACCGACATCATGCATCAAAGTGAGATTAGTCAAATCGAGAATAATAGTGCTTTTACCTTCAGGTTCATCCTGCAAAATGCGTAGCAGCATTTCAGACTCAGTAAATTGCAGCACTCCACGCAGTTCATAAACCACGACGTTATTCTTTTTACCCACCGTATAACGGCTTTGCAGAATGGTCTGTGCTGACGGCGTACCTTCCATAAGGTGCAGCCCCATATCGTGCGACAGATTTTCAAAGATTCTGACACCACGCACACTGTTACCATGCTCATCAATTTTTGGAGAAAATACCGCAATCCCAACTTGCCCTGGCAGCACTCCAATAATGCCACCTGCCACGCCGCTCTTGGCAGGAATACCCACTGTGGTCAGCCAGTCCCCAGCAGCATCGTACATACCGCAGGTCAGCATGACACTGAGCAATTGCCGGACTAAGGCCCGATCCAGCATGCGCTTACCCGTCTTGGGATGCACACCACCATTGGCCAATATACTAGTGATCACCGCTAGGTCTTTGACTGTGACCTTAATTGCGCACTGCTTGATATAGCCATGCACGATTTCTTTAGGATCTTCATCCAGCACACCGACGGTACGTAGCATGTAGCCAATCGACATATTCCGAAAAGCCGTTTTAATCTCAGAGTTATACACCTGCTCATCAAAGGACAATTCACGTCCAGCCAGTCCACTTAAAAAACGGCGTAACTGTTCAGCACGTGATACCGTTTTCTTGGCAGGAATCAGAGAATGCGTGGTAATCGCACCAGAATTAATCATCGGGTTTTTTGGAATATTGCGTTCTTTTTCCAACGAAATCTGGTTAAAGGCCTCTCCCGAAGGTTCTACACCCACTTTTTCCAGTACCTGTTTTAGCCCTAGTTCCTTGATTGCTAGCGCATAGGCAAAAGGCTTGGAAAGAGACTGCATGGTAAATTCAACGTCATCATCCCCGGCAGAATAGATGGTTCCATCTACTGTCGATAGTGCAAGTCCGAGCTTGTCAGGATCAACCGCAGCAAGTTCAGGAATGTAATCTGCCAGCGCGCCTTTTTTATTATCATGGCAAGCAGAAAGCACATGATTCAAGTAATCCGGTACCGGCGTTTTCATGGCAAATGCTCCCATCTCAATCTTTTATATCATTTTTATTAAAACTGAATACTGAAGACGGTTTTGCTACTTTTATGCAGTTTTATGTTGTGAAAATGGGATATGGACAAAAGAGATAGAGGAAATAAATGAATTCATTGGACAAGATCAGGAAGCTTAAAATAGATAAATTATAAAGATGAGCATACTATTTTCAGATTACAGGTCTATTTCTATCGAGCAATAAACCTGTAACCGATGACAACCAGCTTGATCTTGCAAACAGATTATTTCACCTTAGTTTTGCGAATCATCTTATACAATACTTTTGGCGATAGACGTGACACTAGAACACCCAGTTTTTCTTTAGAGCCCCCCACCACGATATATTCTTCACCACGTTTCAACGCTTCTACAGTCTGACGGGCAAAATCAGCCGGTTCCAGGCCATTTTCAATCGCTTCATCCTGCTTGGCCTGAGGTTTGCCTTCCCCATTTAAGGCATTAAAAGACACATTAGTTTTAATAAAGCCCGGAAAAATCACGGATACCTGAATACCCTGATCTGCCATTTCAGCGCGCAGGCTATTCGCCCACATATGAATCGCGCCTTTGGCTGCTGAATAAGACGCCCGATATTGAGTTCCAAGCAGGCCGGCCACACTGGAAATAAAAGCAATCCGGCCAGATTTCTGTTTTAAAAATGTCGGTAAAACTGTTTTGGTGAAAAACACCTGAGAGAAATAATCGACTTCCATAATGGCGCGTTCAGTCTGCATGGTGGTTTCCTGAATCAGGGCACGCTGGCTGAGTCCGGCATTATTGATTAGCCAATCAATGCGGCCTTTCTCACTCAGCACCTGTTCATAAGCCGTGCGTACCTGACTTTCATCAGTAATATCGGCCACGACTGAGATGTGTTGATCAGGATTCACCAGTCCTGAACGGACTTTTTCCAGTTCTTCCAAACGTCGTGCAGTCAATACTATCTGTGCACCTTGGGCAGCACATTCTTCAGCCAGTGCCTTACCAATTCCTGAAGATGCTCCGGTAATCCAGACTACTTTTCCCTGTAAATTTTCTAGTTTTGCCATTAAATCCTGTCACCCTCTTTATATGAATGTGTTCCTGGCGGCATTTCATCTTCCAGAAATGCCAGCAACTGCTCAAAATAATAACTCATGGTATCCGCATCATAGAGGCTACCGAGTTTATCAAAACGTTTATAACCCAGTTGTGTGGTCAGGTGAATCACACCATTCAATGTTTTATCCACCACCACATTAAATTTCAGCATCTTTTTTGGTTCACGCACCAGATGCGTCACACCCTGATCCACCACCTGAATAAAAGCTTTCAATGCCGGTGAGACATACTGGTTATTGCCACTTTTCATCTGCTCCACGCAGCCCAGCAGTTCCATGATCAGCATGCGCTCTACCGGATAGCGAACAAAGTATCCATCTTCATTTTCATGGGTCATCTTGTACAGATAGTTCACCATAGGAATCAGCCGATCATTACCAAAGAAAGAAACCGACCATGGCATATATTTGCGAGTCGTTTCTAAAATCTGTTGAATGACTTTTTCGGATTCCTGATCTGGGGAGCTAGAGAGCTGCACCACACGACCAAAAATCTGGTCAATAATTTCACAGGCAATATCGGCCAGATTTTCACCGAGCAGTTTGGCCAGGCTTTCCTGCTCACCGGCATTAAATCGGGAATGCAGGTCTTTAAAGCGTTGATGGGTATCGGGGTGAATCTTGAGAGAAATGCTATAGCTCATCTTGTTATCCTTTTTTTAATCGTCTGCGATGAGTCGCGTTTTTATCAATCTATCATACGTTGAGTTCAGGCAACTGCCAATTGGCGAAAGTTTGCTTTTGGTTAAGCTGCCGCATGCCTTGATTTTTTTGCTACAATAGATGCAATTTTTTATCCACTTTTGATCTGTTTAGACTATGACTGATTCAGCGCAAAATATTGCTACGACCTACGATCCGACCGAGATCGAGAAAAAATGGTACCAAACCTGGGAAGAGCGCGGTTACTTCAAGCCGTCTCAAAAAGGTGAATCATTCTGTATCATGATTCCGCCGCCAAACGTCACTGGTAGCTTGCACATGGGTCATGGTTTTAACAATGCCATCATGGATGCCTTGACTCGTTATAACCGTATGTCAGGCAAAAATACCTTATGGCAGCCAGGTACTGACCATGCGGGGATCGCAACTCAGATGGTTGTTGAGCGTCAGTTAGGTGCTCAAGGCGTAAGTCGTCATGATCTGGGCCGTGAAAAGTTCATCGAAAAAGTCTGGGAATGGAAAGAACAGTCTGGCGGTAACATTACCCGTCAAATCCGTCGTTTGGGTTCTTCAGTAGACTGGTCACGTGAACGCTTCACCATGGATGAAGGTTTATCCAACGCGGTTAAAGAAGTATTCGTGAAACTGCATGAAGAAGGCCTGATTTACCGCGGCAAACGTCTGGTGAACTGGGACCCTAAACTGCAAACCGCCCTGTCTGACCTTGAAGTAGAATCTGATAAAGAAGAACAAAGCTCATTGTGGCACTTCAAATATTTCTTTGAAGATAAATCGCTTCGCACTCAAGATGGCAAAGACCATATTGTCGTTGCAACCACTCGTCCAGAAACATTACTCGGTGATACTGCGGTTGCGGTCAACCCTGAAGATGAGCGTTATGCACATCTTGTCGGTAAAAATATCGTATTGCCTATTACTGGCCGTACCGTTGCCATTGTTGCTGACGAATATGTTGAAAAAGAATTCGGTACAGGCTGTGTAAAAATTACACCTGCACACGACTTCAATGACTATGAAGTGGGTAAACGCTGTGGTCTGGCACTGATCAATATCTTCAACAAAAATGCCGAAGTTCTGGCTGAGTTTGAATACATCGCGAAAGCGGGCGAACAGATTTCTAAAACCATCCCTGCGCCTGCAGACTACATTGGTTTAGAGCGTTTTGAAGCACGTAAAAAACTGGTTGAGCAAGCAGAAGCTGAAGGCTGGTTAGACCAAATCCAACCTTACACACTAAAACCACCTCGCGGTGACCGCTCAGGTGTGATCGTTGAGCCATTACTGACAGACCAATGGTATGTAAAAATTGCGCCACTGGCTGAACCTGCAATTGAAGCGGTTCAAGATGGCCGTATCAAGTTCGTTCCTGAGCAGTACAGCAACATGTACATGTCATGGATGAATAACATTCAAGACTGGTGTATTTCACGTCAATTATGGTGGGGTCACCGTATTCCGGCCTGGTACGATGCTGAAGGCAATGTATTTGTCGGTCGTAACGAAGAAGAAGTTCGTGCGAAACACGGTATTGCACCTGAAGTTGAATTGAAACAGGACGAAGATGTACTGGATACCTGGTTCTCTTCTGGTTTGTGGACATTCTCAACTTTAGGCTGGACTGGCGACGAAGCGAAAGATAAAGAAAACTATTTCTTGAATACTTTCCACCCGACTGATGTTCTTGTCACTGGTTTCGACATCATTTTCTTCTGGGTTGCCCGTATGATCATGATGACCATGCACTTCATGAAAAATGAAGATGGCACACCACAAGTACCATTCAAAACTGTGTATGTACATGGTCTAGTACGTGATGGCGAAGGTCAGAAGATGTCTAAATCTAAGGGTAACGTGCTTGACCCATTAGACCTGATTGACGGTGTTGATCTGGAAACCTTGGTACAAAAACGTACTTTCGGCCTGATGAACCCTAAACAGGCTGCGAAGATTGAAAAATCTACCCGTAAAGAATTCCCAGAAGGTATTCAGGCTTACGGTACGGATGCAGTTCGTTTCACATTCTGTGCGCTTGCCAATACTGGCCGTGACATCAAATTCGACATGAAACGTGTGGAAGGTTACCGTAACTTCGCCAACAAAATCTGGAACGGTACCCGTTTCGTGATGATGAACGTCGAAGCTCAAACCGTTGGTCAAACTGCTCGTCCTGATCTTTGGGAATTGCCTGAACAATGGATCGTAAGCCGTCTGCAAAAAGCGGAACAAGCAGTTCAGCAAGCATTCGCGACTTACCGTTTAGACTTGGCTGCACAAGCGATCTACGAGTTCATCTGGAATGAATACTGTGACTGGTATGTCGAGCTGACTAAACCGGTTCTGAATGATGAAAACGTGTCTGAAGAGCGTAAAGCCGAAGTGCGTCGTGTGTTACTGGCTGTGATGGAAGCATCTTTACGTCTTGCGCATCCAATCATGCCGTATCTGACTGAAGAAATCTGGCAAACGCTTGCGCCTAAACTGGGGATCTCTGGCGAGACCATCATGCTGGCTCAGTACCCTGTTGCTGACGAAGCGAAGATCAACGAACAAGCTGAAGCAGATATGCAATGGCTGCAAGGTTTGATTGGTGCGGTGCGTAACATCCGTGGTGAAATGGGCTTGGGTAATGCTCGCTTGTTACCAGTTCTTCTTCAGAACACGACTGAAGCTGAAAAAGCACAGATCACACGTATTGAAGCCTTGTTTAAGGCATTGGCGAAAGTTGAAAGCATCACTTTCCTTGCTGATGGCGAACAACCACCATTGTCTTCTTCATCTGTTGTTGGTCATGTGTCTGTATTCGTTCCAATGAAAGGTCTGATTGATCCTAAAGCTGAATTGGGTCGTCTGCAAAAAGACCTAGATAAAGTTCAAAAACAGCATGACCAAATTGCCAACAAACTTTCGAATGAAGGTTTCGTTGCGAAAGCACCTGCTGCTGTGGTTGAAGGCGAGAAAGTAAAACTTGCTGAATTTGCTGACCAGTTAGCGAAGATTAAAGCAAATATGGAGCAGATTGCGGCGCTTTAATGTGTTGTTAGTTTGATTCACAAAAAAACCCTCTTTGTGAGGGTTTTTTGTAATAATTAGTATTGAAATTGTAGAATTAATCACCATAAAACGTGTAACACAATAAATACCTGAATTACATGACAAAAGACGAGCTATTACACGAAATTGCAACCTATGCTTATGCTACAAGTTATGGCAAAGATAAATGCTTTTCTACCTACGACATTGCTACTAAAACAAGTACAAGACTGACTGTGGGTGGTGTTATTTTGGGCATCTTATTATTAGCATACCAAAACCTTAATGCTATTACCGCGCTCGTAGTGACTGGAATAATAGCAGGTGTAATTTGTGTATATATTTCAAAATATGACGATAAAAATTACTTAGATGGAGCTTTAGCTCTTCAAGAAGTTGAAAAAAAATTTAAAAGTCTTTATTTTGCAGTAAAAGCATCTAATAACAATCAGTTAGATTCCTATATAGATCAAATGCATCAGCTTAATGATGAACAACAAAAATTAGCTTTTGAAAAGCATATTTTTGGTAGTGATTGGTACGCTCATATTAAAATGTTTTGGACAAAAAAAATTAATACTCAATGGTTTACAGAAGAATTAAAACTAAAATTTTTCTTTGATAAATTACCTTTTTCATTTTTTGTTCTTTGTGTTGCGATTTGCTTGCTAATTCTTTTGCTAATCATTGGTTTTTATATAGCTAATCATTTAATAGCTAATGGTCTTGCTCAAACATATTTACAATTTTTTGAAGGAATCTGCAAATGACAACGGCGTCTTTATTCAAAAAATTTATTGAAAACATACGTATTCAAAATGCAGGTGAAATTTCAGAAAATTACAACAAAGTTACTAAAGCTTTAAATGAATACTACTATGAGTCTGAGAGCACCTCTACTCATTGTCGTCAAATTGGGTCTTATGGACGAAAAACTGGTATCAATGGTATCAGCGATCTTGATATGGCATTTGAGCTACCAAAAGCAACTTACGATAAGTTCAATGCATACTCAACTGGTGAACAGAGTGCTTTATTACAAGATGTTAAAAAAGCTATTCAAACTGTCTATAACAATGAACAAGTCAAAGCAGATGGTCAAATCGTAGGAATCGATTTAGACGGATTTCGAATCGAAGTTTTACCGACTTTCTATTTAGATAAAAATGAAGATGGAAGCTTAGATCTCAATGTGTATACATTTCCTGATACTAATAATGGGGGGCGTTGGCGAAAAACAAAACCTAAGCTTGAAATAGAAGCCACTCGTACACTAAATTTAGAATACGGAAATGATACTTACCGTCATTTATGTCGGATGGTGCGCTCTTGGAAAAACCATGTTGGTGCCAAGTGTTCAGGTCTTTGGATTGATACTTTAGTTTTTAACTTTCTTACACAAACTGAAGAATATAAAGATATTAGTTATAAGAAGTATGGTGAGTTAGTAAAAGACTTTTTTAAATATTTATTTGACCAATACGAGCTTTCACCTGATCAAAAAATTTGGAAAGCACCAGGTAGTAAGCAAAATGTACATGGTTCGTGGCAAAATCATAGAAAAATCAAAAAAGCTTATCAATTATGCCTTGAAGCTTTAGAAGATGAATCTCTTGCTAATGAAAAATGGTCAAAAGTATTTGGGGTGAACTTCCCAGAAGAAGAATTAGAGCAACTTCACGAGAGTTTCCTTGTTCGTAAGAAAGCTCCTAACGAACAATTTATTGAATATGCTTATAATGGAAAAGTTGATATTAGAAATTATCTATCTATTGATTACTCTATTAGTCAGGAATCAAGAACTTGGAAAATGCTTAAGAAAGCTTTGTCTAATTATAAAGTTCCTATAAGTAGAAATTTGGAGTTCCACATCAGGGATACAGATGTAGAACCACCATATCAAGTCAAGTGGAAGGTACGTAATATTGGTCCTGCTGCCGTAGCAAAAAATCAAGAACGTGGTGCATTACAAGATAGTACTTTCGGAAAGCACAAAGATTCTCGCCTTCAGGAAAAGTCTAGTTTCTGTGGTGAACATTGGGTTGAATGCTACATTATAAAAAATGGAGTATGTGTCGCTCGTGATCATGTAAGTGTCCATATCTAGTACCCTCACCCCAGCCCTCTCCCATAGGGAGAGGGAGCGTCATTTGAATTAATGCTTGCATGGATTTAGTAATGAAATTCCCTCTCCTTTTAGGAGAGGGTTAGGGAGAGGTGTTTTTACTTTTAAGCCCTAAACACACTTTCCATAAATCATCTAATACATCATCAGTTTCTAACAACACTTCATTATTCCAATACCTCACAACTCTCAAACCCAAAGCCTCCAAAAACTTGGTTCTTTCAGCATCATATTCCATAGCATCATCCGTTCCATGCTGACTGCCATCCAACTCAATCACCAAACCAATTTCATGACAGTAAAAATCCACAATATAAGGCTCAATCACATGCTGACGACGAAATTTAAGATTCATAAAACGTTTGGCACGAAGGATTTGCCACATGAGGTGCTCAGCATCGGTGGCAGTGTGGCGCATGAATTTGGCGAAAATTAAAAGTTGAGGAGAAAGCTTTTTGTTCATGGTATTTTTTATTTTTTGTGAGATTAGCAGATTTTATAACCTCTCCCCAAGGAAGAGGTAGAAAAACCTTAAAGCATCCCATGCCTTAAAAACATCTCTAATCCTTTCACCTTTTTGATATACATCAGGCGTTCTTTTTCGACTTTAATCTGCTGCTTGATAGTAGAAGTATCTTCATCAATCTGCTTATATAGATCAGCAATCTGAACCTTGCCCTTCGCTTTTTTGACTGCAATTCTGGTTTTCGATGACCAGACCAATCTATTGATCAATACATCGATCTGCTTTTGTAACTTCTGGCTCTGCGCATCCAAAGCCAGTTGATATAGCTTTACTTGCTCTGCACTTAAACTCTTTTGCGAAGGATCTCGATCTTGCTCAATCTGAAGCTGCATTTTTAGTAAGGCAAACAAATCCTGTTCTGCATAGGCTTCGTTGGCACGCTGCAATAATTCAGTTTTTTTAATCTTTTTTACATCATTCGCTTCACGATCCGGATGAATCGCTGCAGCAATCTTTAAATATACAGATTTCACTGACTGCTCTGCCATCGCAGCTGCCTGTCCCTGCTTTTCCTGCTGGCGTTTTAATTTGGCCTGCTTGCGGATTTGCTGAAAATGATCAGAGGCCCATTCTTCAAATCCCTCAGCATCAGCCGGATCTGGGACATTTTCATTCTTAAAAAACCTTTCCAGTTCATTGATCTTTTTTTGGCTTTTTCTGAATTGAGCATGTTCAGCGCGTTGCTGATAATAGATGAAGATTTCATTGACCTTATTGGCTTCTTGCGCTGACATCGCCTGAGAATCTTGCAGATAATCTGCCAGGTATTGAATCTTCTCATCCAGTACTACCAACTCGACCTTGGTAAAATCTGTTTCCTGCAAGTGCTTCCAGAGCTGTTCGAGCTGCTCAAACAGCACACCATGTAATTCATGATAGACCGGCATGAAAGTTTTATGCGTATATTGCTGTAGGTCTTCTTCAGCCTGTTGCCATTGTTTTAACTCCAACTTCTGCTGTTCGATTTTATCAATCAGACGATCCAGCTTCTTCTGCTGTGGCGAAAGCGCTGTGAATGGCTGGATCATGGTTTTTAAGTCAAAGAGCATGGCAGCAGAAAGACCCAAGGAAATCTTATCTATATTAATTCTTTCAGCATTCGCCACAAAGTTCTTTTCACCTTAGGCTATTGAAATTTGTATCAGAATTAAAAAAAGCAGAACTGTGTCTGCTTTTTCCATGCTGCTGTTTATTATTCCAGTACCACACGGCCATTTAAGGGCTGTACCGGACGGTTATTTGAATGTCCCATTAGCTTGGAAAATTCTGAAATCTGTTGCTTTGAGGCCTGCTGGATCTCTTTCAGAATTAACCAGCGCACACCTTCGGAACATGGTGGTGTGGTCAGCGAACCACTAAAGCGGTAATAATCCAGATTCTTAGGCAACATCTCATTTACAGGTTGCGGTTTCTTCAAGACGACTTTTTCACCTTGCTTTTTCGGCAAGCGATTCCACATACGTTTAAGCATCGGATTTTCTGTACCCTGCTCAAACATCATCGCCACTACAGCAAGTTCCCCTTGAGCATTGGCATGGACAAAATGAATCTCTAGAGGATAGCTCTTGCCCTTAATCAGGTTCTCACTTGGGCTATGCAGATGAAACTGTTTCAGCACAAAAGTTTCATCATCCAGCTGCAATTCTCCGCCTTGGGCAAAGTCTACCTGAACGGTATGACCTTTATTTTCAATTGCGTGAATCATGGTATTATAGCTAAACTTGAGCGGTTCCAGTTCGGCTTTGACTGTTCGCTCGATATTGATTGGTGACTGGTTCAGTCCATTACAGGCTGAATATTTCTGGTTTAGAGTCGACCACTGTTCAGGCTGATCATAGTTCCAGTCTGCATCTGCAAATACCGCTGTACTTAAGCCCATAACCGTTAAAAGCGTGAATATCTTTTTCACAATACATCCTTTCTTGGAAGTCAAAATCAATATTTTTAATTTAAAAAACAGATTTTTAGTTTGATCTAATCGCTATATTTTTCAGGGCACAACATACAGAAATTTATAATTATCAAGTTATTTGATTACAAATCATTAAATAGTTCTCATTATTCCTAGGAAATTACTCAGATTTTATCTTGATATATTTCAGTAGGATATTATTTGTACTGATTAAAAATCATACAGAGTAAAATGTGAACTGGTTCAAATTTAATCTGTTGAATAATCAATCAATATTTACATGAAATATCTATCTTATTTTCTTAAAATCGCTATATCTTTTACTTATAGCAATCACATTCAAAAAACATAATTTATTTTTATTCAAAAACTTACACAATTACAGCAGCAAACTAACAGCCGAGATTGATAGACTCGTAACAAAGAGTGATCTGGAATAATAACAATGGACTGGGCCACCATATTTATAAATGATACGACCTGGGAATTTGCCACAGAAATTTTGCTGCGCTGTGTAGTGATGTACGCGATGATTATCCTGTTTCTGCGGCTGACAGGTAAACGTGGGGTACGACAACTTTCGATCTTTGAAGTCACCATCATTCTTGCTTTGGGTTCCATTGCTGGCGATCCGATGTTTACAGAAGATCTCCCCTTGATCCAGGCAGCGCTGATCATGTCGGTGATCATTTTTCTGTATCGCCTCACCACCTGGCTCATGATGAAATTTCAATGGTTTGAAGACCTGCTCGAAGGCAAACCGATTCATATTGTGGAAGATGGTTTACTGGTCATTGATGAAATTAAAAAAGGCAAAATGTCTCATGATGAATTCTTTGCTGAAATGCGTCAGCAAGGCATTGAACATTTGGGTCAGGTGCGTTTAGGTTTACTGGAAACTGACGGTAAATTCAGCATTTTGTATTTCCATCCAGATGATGTTCGGCATGGACTCCCGCTTTTCCCGAAATCCTGCTGCATAGTCAAAGAAGTCAAGCCAGAAGAGCTTTATGCTTGTATTTATTGCGGTCAAGTCCAGCATTTAAAAGAAGCGGAACAAACTTGTCCACGCTGTCATTCTCACCAATGGGCAAAAGCCATGAATAGTCACCGGATTACTTAAAGCTGCTTAAGCCGCTGCAAATGATCAAAGATTTCTGGTAATTGCTGAATCTTATATTGAATATGTCCGGCATCCGGATGGAAACCTTGCATCCACAAAGCATGCATACCTACGGCTGTTGCGCCTTGAATATCATTGACAGGATGATCACCAATATATAGACACTTCTCTGGCTGCACGCCTAAACGCTCTGCGGTAATCTGGAAAATTTCCGGTTGCGGTTTATTAAAGCCGACCAATCCTGAACTGACAATCTCATCAAAATACTCTGCAATACCTAAACCGCGAATGGTATTTAATCGGGTCTCATGTCCGCCATTGGATACAATGGCCAAGCGATAACCTTCAGTTTTAAGCTGTTTTAATACTTGCCCTGCTTGCGGCATCTCTACGGCGAAACGTCCAAACTCGCTGAACCAGAACTGCGCTAGCTCCTCTAGATCTGGTGGAGTTAACCAGGATAATTCCTGCAACAATGCATATGCAGCTGAAGCGCCAATACTGCCATGAGTCAGCAATTCCTTTTTCGGATAACCGCCATTGTCTATGCGTCGCACAATCTCAATAATTTTCTCAAGTTCAATCTGTGCTAGTGCCGAAGCATAATACTCCGCCAGATAACGGCTATAGGCCTGTGTCGTCAGATCACGATGGGTCAAGGTATTGTCAAGATCGAATAAAACAGCTTGAATAGGCATAATTTTCAAAACGAAATGCTGAAACTTTCAATCATGTTAACAGTCCGAAACTTGTTAGATCAGACATAAAATTGCTAAGTTTTGTTGTTTTGAGCATAAAAAGTGATGCTGAAGTACCGCTTTTTGATAGGAAAATAAAACTCTGGGTTAGAATTTGTATTTTAAGCATGTACAAAATCCCTATGCTTTAATTAAAAACAACCTTCTCCCAAGGTATTGATAAAAAAAATCCCACCAAGTGGTGGGATTTTTTTTATTTAGCTTCACATCATCAATTAGAAGCTATATTTACTCATTAAACCAATACGGTTATCTTTGAATTTTTCATTATTAAAGGTTTTACGCTCACCGTTGACATACTCAATACCAAACTCAAGCGGTTTAACTGGTGAATACACCAAGTTTAACCATGCTTGTTGTACCTCTTTGTTTGCAGCCTCATTGAGGTCTGCATAGTCTGAGTCTTTATCAGCAAATAATGCACCATAACCAAGTGAGGTTTTTAAGTTAGATAAAATGCTGTACGTTAAGCCCGTTTGTACCGCCCAAATTTCATTTTGTTCAATATTACGGTTACCTTCATCATCTACGAATGCAGCATTGGCATTGGTACCATACAAAATACCGTTTACACCTTTGGTATAGCTGACATCTAGCGTCGCTTTTAAAGGATCAAGTACTTGATACGTTGTACCTGCTGCTAGGCCCCAACCTGCTTTACGCTTGTTGACGTCTTCATCTTTATAAACTTCAACTAAAGCACGCGCAGACGCATTACCTTTTTTGTCATCAAAGTTGTGTGCCAATTTAGCGGTCAATGTTGGTACGCTTGATTTGATGTCTTCAGCACTTGAGTTTGGCTTTTCTGCCGCCAAGAACAATTGCGTTGCTGGTGTCAAATCAAAACCATAACGAACCATTGGTAGACGGGTAGTACCACCACCAACGTTGGTGCTAAAGTCAATCATAAACGGTGCATGATTTGACAAGAAGTTAGATTGGGTTTGACCAATCAACCAATTTTCATAGGTTAAATATGCTTGACGTATACGGAATGAATCGTTAGTACCTGCGAAATCACTTTCAAGTTTACCGCCAACCTCTGCACCGTTAACACTGGTTTTAAAATCTAAACCCAATCGTGTTGTTTTTGCTGTTGCAACTAACTTGTCTCTGGTTTGACCATTGGTTTTAGCAACGTCAGAGAAGTCACCTGCTGAACCTTCAATGATATAGTTCGCATCACCACGAACGAAACCATATAGCTTCACTTCAGTATCTGATTTTGTACTTAGTGCTTTCGGTGCAGCTGCTGATGGTTGTGGTGCTGCTTTAACTTGTTCAATCTGCACGGCTTGATTATGCTGAACTTGTTGCTGCTGTGTTACTAATGCTTTTAGTGCTTCAACTTCTTGACGCAGCTGCTTAATTTCTTTTTGCTCTTGTGTTTCAGCATGTGCAACCGTCCCCATCATCAAGGTTGTTACTGCAACTGCTAATCCCTTAGCTAAAAACTTTCGTGTTAAAACTTGATTCATTAAATTCTCCATATTGAACAAACGTTCATTGGCTTTGAAAGCTCACTGATTCCCACTAAAATCTAAAGCGTGTGGAATATCTATAATTATAAATTGACTTATTTTATTATTTCGTAAGATCACTCACGAACAATGTGCATAGTTAAAAACCATCCTTATCATGTTACATGATTTTACTGGATTTATGTTTTTTAACTATACCTACATAATAAGCCGTATAAAAACATCAGAAATTTAACAATTTTAGACTCAGTTTGAAATCATTTTTATCTCATACTTTTAGCTAAAATATGTATTAACGACACTTTTAAAATAATTTGATTGTTTTTAATACGGCTTTAATTGATGCGTTGCAATGATCAGGAGTCTTGCTGTGTTCTACCCCAAAATACAATAGGCCATAATAAAAACACGCTGATCCATACAATATATGTTAAATACTGTGCATACCCCCAATAATCCCCTAGTAGCCCGCTCAGGCTATAAAGTCCCCCGCTTACAGTAGCCATCAAGGCGACCTGAAAAGTGAAATCAGTTCCTGCCAGATGCTTGCGGCTGTATTGCATCACCAAGGTCAACATAACGACTAAGAGCATGGCCGATATCATATCCTCGGCAGCATTAATGAGATAAATGATCCAGTTTGCCACTTTGTTTTGGGCTTCATATTGTGCAGCCAGCCAGGCATAAGCGATTAGACTGAGTATTTTCAGAATAGAGAAAATCATTAAACTCCAGCTGCGCGACCAGTATTTCAAACACCAGCCTGCTAGCCCTGCGCCAATTAATGCTGCAAAAGCACCAAGCATGGTGACATAAATACCAATCTGACTAAAACTCAGTCCCAAATCGACCATCAAAGGTTTTAATAAGGGCCCAGACAGACCATCTGCCACTTTAAAGGTCAGTAAAACCAGCAGCCATGTCGCCAAGGTAGAATCAGCTAAAAAATATTGAAAATAAGCTTTGATTCTAGTCCGAGCAGGTAATTTTTCAGATGATGAAGAAATCATCTTTTGGTGATCCGGCTCTTTAAACCATAACACCGGTAAAGTATTCAGAAAGACCAGAGCTGCCAGCAGTAAAAAGGTCATCTGCCAATGCAAAAAATCGAGTAACCATAGGACTGCTCCGCCTCCAACAATAAAGCCCAAGCGGGAGCCAATCACCTGAAAGGTATTACCCCAGTGCTGTTGTTCATTTTTTAGAATATTGACTGCCAGTCCATCGGTAGCAATATCCTGAGTAGCGCCGATCCCATTCATCACTAACAACGTGATAAAAAAGGTCAGCAGAAACAGGGGCTGGTTTAAGGCTTGGATCGGCAAAAAGGACAGCCCAATCAGTACAGCGACAGAAAGCCATTGCAAAGGAATAATCCAGCTTCGATAATGACCTCTAGCTTTTGATCCATGGCGATCAACTAAAGGTGCCCAGAAGATTTTTATCGACCATGGCAGCATGAGCAGGCCAAAGCCACCAATATGTGCCAGAGATACGCCTTCAGCTCGCAGAATGACCGGCAAGGCATGGGTCATAAACCCGACCGGAAGCCCCTGTGCCCAATATAGGGAAAACAATAAAATATAAGTATTCCGCATATTCAGCGCAGGTCCTTAAGGTAAAAATGCTAAAAGCATCCATCATCGCTATACATTTTGCCAATGATCCAGATTTTACAACAGTCTAATATGATCAAAAATAAAGAAAAATACGTTTCAGGATGAGACATCGATGAGTACAACACGCTTTCCCAAACTCCCTCCATTGGTTCCCTCCCGCGGAGGTAAACTGAGCCAAACCCTGTTTAAACAGCTATTTTTGGCTCAGGGCTGGCAGCTCAAAGGTGAGTTCCCTAACCTGCCTAAAGCAGTAGCGATTATTTCCCCGCATACCTCGAATATCGATGCCTGGCTAGGTTTTAATGCTCTACTCGGTCTGGGTATTCAGATTACGATTTTTGGCAAGGACAGTTTATTCCGCACACCACTTAAACCGATCCTGGAATGGATTGGTGTGGTTCCGGTTGTACGTGATACCCCTCAAGGACATACCCGACAGATTGTTGATGTCATTAATAAGACTGATCGGATCTGGGTAGGTATGGCACCGGAAGGTTCTCGCAAGGCGCCAGAAAAAATCCGCAGTGGTTTTTATCATATTGCCAAGGCAGCCCATTTGCCGATTGTGATGTTTTCCTTTGACTATGACATCAAGACCGTTCATATCCTCGGTGTATATCACCTGACAGGTGATTATGAATATGATCTGGAACAGATCTATAAGCATTATGAAGGTAAATTTTCGGCCAAAAATCCGGATTGGGTCGCCAAGCCGTTACAAAAGCTTTTGAAAAAAGACTAGGCAAAACTGGCTTTTTTTGATGTGATAGCCTGAATTTTGTTGATTTAATCGCCAGTTTTTTTATAATGAAATTAACCCGTTATGCTCTGATTGGCTGCTTGGGTTTAAGCCTTGCAGCATGTGATAAAGCTACTAAAACCCCAACAACCTCTACTCCTCTTCAGGCTCGTGAACCTGTGGTGGCTATTGCGCTCGGTGGTGGCGGTGCCAAAGGCTTTGCCCATATCGGGGTACTCAAAGTCCTCGAATCGCACGGCATCAAACCGAAGATTGTTACTGGAACTAGTGCCGGAAGCTTCGTGGGCAGTCTATATGCCAGCGGCAAATCTCCTTATCAGTTGCAGCAAATCGCCTTGAACTTTAAAGAATCCGATATTCGTGATTTAACCCTGAACCGCCAAGGGATTATTGCCGGACAGAAACTGCAGGATTTCGTCAATAAAAATGTGGCGAATAAACCGATTGAACAGTTCCCGATTCGCTTCGCGGCAGTGGCAACCCGCCTAGACAATGGCCGTAAAGCTGACTTTATCAAAGGCAATGCCGGACAAGCCGTGCGTGCCTCTTGCAGTATTCCGAATGTCTTTGTGCCCGCTGTAATTGGCGGTACAAAATATGTCGATGGCGGTCTGGTTAGTCCAATTCCAGTAAAAACGGCCAAAGATATGGGAGCAGATATTGTTATTGCCGTAGATATATCTGCACGTCCGGACAGCAATAAAGCACTCAACATGTGGGGCGTACTGGACCAGACTATTAATATTATGGGTCAGCAAAGTATCAATGAAGAACTCAGGCAAGCTAATATCGTGATCCAGCCTAAAGTAGGTCATATTGGTACGCTGGATTTAAAAGCCAGCAATGAGACCATTCTTGAAGGTGAAAAAGCCGCGCAACTGAAAATCCGTTCAATTGAAAAAGCCATCAGTGATTTTAGGCAGTCTCCGGCTGCATTCAAGCCTGCACGACCGGCAAAATTTTAATCAGAAATTTTTTATATTCATCTGCTGCAGCATCTGCTACATTGGAAGTAAATCATATAAAGATGATGATTAATTAAATACTTAGCAATATAGGTCACGATATGGAATTAGTTCTTGAACCTTGGCACTGGTTTGTATTGGGAATACTTCTTATTCTGTCAGAATTACTCCTGCCCGCTTTTGCTGCCCTCTGGTTCGGGATTGGTGCCATTATGGTCGGCATTCTGTACTGGATGTTCCCGATGATGGGACTGACCACCCAGATCCTGACCTGGATCATCCTGTCTGTTCTTTGTACCTTGCTCTGGTTCAAGTTTATCAAGCCGCTTTCTATCGACAAGACCAAAGCCGGCTTGTCGCGTGAGGCCACTATTGGCCAAATTGGCATGGTGATTCAGACCGATCTTGAACAGGATCAGATCCGGGTCCGTTTTCCGCTGCCAGTTTTAGGCTCGGATGAATGGGATTGCCGTGCTCTGGATAAAGTTCAGGTTGGGGATCGTGTCCGTGTTGTCGATATTCTGGGAAATGACCTGGTTGTACAGCCCCACAGCACTCAATATCAAAACGAAAAAGGTGAATAAATTATGTCTCCTGGCACTATCATTGTTATTGCGTTCTTGGCCTTTGTTGCGATTACCATTTTTAAAGGTGTACGGATTGTTCCACAAGGCTATAAATGGATTGTGCAACGTCTGGGTAAATACCACACCACACTTAATCCTGGCCTGAATTTTGTGATTCCTTATGTAGATGAAGTGGCTTATAAAGTCACTACCAAAGATATCGTTCTGGATATTCCTTCGCAGGAAGTAATTACCCGTGATAACGCCGTCTTGCTGATGAATGCGGTGGCTTATATCAACCTGACAACTCCTGAAAAAGCGGTATACGGGATTGAGAACTACTCCTGGGCAATTCAGAACCTGGTACAAACTTCGCTACGTTCAATCGTGGGTGAAATGGATCTGGATGATGCCTTATCTTCACGTGATCATATCAAGGCGCGTTTAAAGTCCAGCATTTCTGATGATATTTCAGACTGGGGAATCACTTTAAAGACAGTTGAAATCCAGGATATTAAACCTTCTGTGACTATGCAGACGGCGATGGAAGAACAGGCAGCGGCAGAGCGTCAACGTCGTGCAACCGTCACTAAAGCGGATGGTGAAAAACAGGCCGCCATTCTGGAAGCTGATGGTCGTCTGGAAGCGTCACGTCGTGATGCAGAAGCACAAGTCGTACTGGCAGAATCTTCACAGCGTGCGATTGATATGGTGAGTCAGGCAATTGGCGATAAGGAAATTCCTGTGGCTTATCTGTTGGGTGAACAATATGTCAAAGCCATGCAGGATATGGCCAAGTCTCCAAATGCCAAGACTGTGGTCTTGCCTGCCGATGTGCTGAATACCATTCGCGGTGTGATGGGACGTCACTAAGTTTCAGAGATACTTCACAATAGGCAGCCAATTGGTTGCCTATTTTCTTTCAAAATAAGAAAATCTCAGCAAAGATTGTGAATTTATGGTTAAATTTCGCGTTTATTTTTGAAATCCTCTGGATTCGATGTTGCCTGGCTTTCGGATTAAAGTCTTTCGCATCTGTCATAATCCTTGTTTCGATCTACTGTCCAACTTAAAAATGGATACCGTATGAGCTCCCTAAATCCAACCTTAATTACCTTTCTTTTTTATATTGTCGGCATGGTCGTAATTGGCCTGATGGCATACCGCGCGACAAACAACTTTTCTGATTACATCTTAGGGGGCCGACGTTTAGGTAGTTTCGTAACTGCACTTTCTGCAGGGGCTTCCGACATGAGTGGCTGGCTGCTGATGGGCTTGCCAGGCGCAATTTATCTTTCTGGCCTGTCTGAAATGTGGATTGCGATTGGTCTGATTATCGGTGCATGGCTGAACTGGCTGCTGGTTGCGGGCCGTTTACGGGTCCATACCGAAGTCCAGCACAATGCCCTGACCCTGCCGGACTATTTCTCGAACCGTTTTAACGATCAGAAAAAAGTGCTGCGTGTGGTTTCTGCATTTGTCATTCTGATTTTCTTTGCAATTTACTGTGCTTCAGGCATGGTGGCAGGTGCACGTCTGTTCGAAAGCATGTTCGACATGTCTTATAGCACAGCGCTCTGGATCAGTGCGATTGCAACCATCAGTTATGTGTTTATTGGCGGTTTCCTGGCAGTCAGCTGGACCGATACCATTCAGGCAACCCTGATGATCTTCGCCCTGCTTCTTACGCCAATCGTAACCATCCTGACTTTTTCAGATATGTCGCAAGTTACGCTCGCTTTGGAAGCCGCACGTCCACAGGCCATGAACTTGGTCGGTGATCTGAGTACCATCGCGATCCTGTCATTAATGGCATGGGGTTTGGGTTATTTTGGTCAGCCGCATATTTTAGTGCGTTTCATGGCCGCCGATTCAGTGAAGTCGATTCCAAATGCACGCCGTATCGGGATGACCTGGATGACGCTTTGTTTGGGTGGTGCAGTGGCCGCAGGTTTCTTTGGTATTGCCTATTTCCAGCAACATCCGGAACTCGCTGCTGTGGTGAATGCCAATCCTGAAACCGTGTTTATGGAACTGACTAAAATCCTGTTCAATCCATGGATTGCCGGTGTGGTTCTGGCGGCAATTTTGGCCGCGGTGATGAGTACGCTTAGCTGTCAGTTACTGGTTTGTTCAAGTACCCTGACTGAAGACTTCTATAAATCATTCCTACGTAAAAATGCCTCACAAAAAGAACTGGTTTGGGTCGGTCGTTTGATGGTGCTTCTCATTGCTTTATTGGCAATCTGGATGGCTGGTAATCCTGAATCTAAAGTCTTGGGTCTGGTGGCGTATGCCTGGGCAGGTTTTGGCGCTGCTTTTGGTCCACTGATTATTCTGTCTTTGTTCTGGAAGCGCATGACCTTGAATGGCGCCTTGGCAGGCATGATCGTTGGCGCATGTATGGTGATTCTGTGGAAGAATACTGTTGGTGGAACAGGTCTTGGTTTTATTCCAGCCGGCATCTATGAAATTATTCCAGGCTTTATCTGTTCTTGGATTGCGATTGTAGTTGTAAGTCTCTTAGGCAAAGCACCAACAGCTGAAATTACAACACGCTTTGAACAGGCAGAACGTCTGTATAACGAAAGCAAGTAATTCAATATAAAAGAAAAGAGGACTTTAAGTCCTCTTTTTTATGCTCGTTTTAAGCTAATTTCAGGAAGATTAGTTTATTTAAATCAGCTCTTACGTGTTAGCAGGAACTGGGTAATCTGCATCAGTTCATCAGCTTGACCTTCAAAATGATTCAGTGCAGTCATCGCCTGATCATGTAACTGCTGTGCATAGGCCTGGGCTTTCTCTAAACCCATTAATGCTGGATAAGTTGACTTCTCCACCTGTTCATCCTTGCCCGCGGTTTTACCCAGCACTTCTGTATCAGAAATAATATCCAGAATATCGTCCTGCACCTGGAAAGCCAGACCAATCGCTTGCCCGAATTCACGCAGTTTTGGAATGGCCACATCAGTCCCTTCAAAGATCGTCACCGCTGCCATCATAATCGCTGCACTGATCAAGGCACCGGTTTTATTTCGGTGAATCGTCTCCAGTGCTTCCTGATCAATTTTTTTGCCTTCGGCCTGTAAATCCAGTACCTGACCATTGACCATTTTCGAGGAAGCAGTCGCCAGAATCTGCATCTGCTTCAAGACAATCGCAGGTTCTACTGCAGGCCCCTGATCAAACAGACGACTACCCAGAATTTCAAACGCCATAGATTGCAAAATATCACCCGCCAAAAGAGCCGTATCTTCACCAAAAGCAGCATGACAGGTTGGCTGACCACGACGTAACAAGTCATTGTCCATACATGGCAGATCATCATGTGCCAGTGAATAGCAATGAATAAACTCGATCGCAACTGCGGCACGGCGTACCGCAGCACTATTCTGATTCGGCTTTAATGCAGCAGTGGCATAACAGAGCGCTGGACGTACCCGCTTTCCTCCTAGCATTACGGCATGATGTACTGCCGACTTTAACGGTTCTGGAATGGAAAAGGCTTCCAAAGCAGTCATTAAATCGTGTTGAATCCGTTGTTGTGCTTGAGTTAGTGCATGGGTTGATACGTCAGTGATAGATGACACATTCGCCTCGAATACGTAGCCAGAATAATAAAATGACAAGTTTATAAGTGCCTGTCTGTTATCAGGTATTGTACCTAGAATTGCTTTGAATTTTCAGTCTTAAATCCAAATGTTGTTTCATAATTCTGTATTGAGACTGAAAATTTGAGGTAGAAAATCTGCATCAATAAAAAACCACCAGAGAACTGATGGTTTTACTTAGGCTAATTTTCTCAAGGAATAATTTTAAGAGAGAACATCTTCAGGGACACGCACCCAACCTTCCATTAGCACACGCGCACTACGACTCATAATGGCTTTTTTCACTTTCCATTCCCCATTTTCCTGCACTGCTTGCGCACCCACTCTTAAGGTACCGGAAGGATGACCAAAGCGGACTGATTCACGCTCCCCGCCACCTGCAACACGATTAACCAAGGTTCCCGGAATCGCTGCCGCTGTTCCAATCGCTACAGCGGCTGTTCCCATCATGGCATGATGCAACTTACCCATCGATAAGGCACGGACCAGAATATCGCTATCTGCTTCAGTGACTTCCTTACCACTAGAGGACGTATAAGTCTTTGGTGGAGCCACAAAAGCGATCTTTGGCGTATGCTGACGTGTAACAGCTTCACTAATATCCTGAATCAGCCCCATCTGTTGAGCAGCATAGGCTCGGATGGTTTCAAACTTCACCAAGGCAGTTGCATCATTATTGATATGGTCCTGTAACTCGGTACCGTTATAGCCCAGATCTTCTGCCTTTAAGAAAACTGTCGGGATCCCGGCATTAATCATCGTCACTTCAAAGCTGCCAATATTCGGTACTTCCAGCATATCGGTTAAATTTCCGGTCGGAAACATTGAACCGCCCTCAGCATCATCATCGGCTGGATCCAGAAATTCAATCTGTACTTCAGCTGCTGGGAAAGTTACGCCATCCAGCTCAAAATCGCCTAGTTCCTGAACCTGACCATTCTGCATCGGTACATGGGCAATAATGGTTTTCTGAATATTCGCCTGCCAGATTCGCACCGTACACAGCCCATTTTCAGGAATACGTGCAGGATCGACTAGACCATTGGAGATCGCAAATGCCCCAACTGCTGCAGTCAGATTGCCACAATTACCACTCCAGTCCACAAAAGGTCGATCAATCGATACCTGACCAAACAGATAATCCACATCATGATTTTCTTGCTGACTTTTAGACAGAATCACAGTTTTGCTGGTACTTGAACTGGCACCGCCCATCCCATCAATCTGCTTGCCATATGGATCCGGGCTGCCGATCACTCTTAATAATAACTGGTCCCGAATTCGGCCTGCCTGTTGTGCAGCAGCAGGTAAATCGTCCAGTTTAAAGAACACCCCTTTACTGGTGCCTCCGCGCATGTAAGTGGCCGGGATTTTGATTTGGGCAGCGAAACTCATGAATACTTTCTTCCTCTGGCTTGTCTTTATTCTGATCAAAATTATTGAATATTTCTGAGACGAGTATAATCGGTTTAAAGCCAAGTAGCTGCCTTGCCCGACCTAAGTATAAAAAAACAGCATTTGTGTCGAGTTAAAAAAACAGCAAACTCATCAGTTACATTTTCAATAAAATTAATATATTGATTCACATATCTTTTATTTTATTTATTTTTATAATTTTTTTTTATAAATACGATAATAATATTTCATCCAGACGGGTGCTCTAGGCTTCTTATCTTTGTTCCATTACAATCTTTATACCTATTTCTTACATTGTCGGGCTGAACACTTTGAATAACGAGTCTTCACAACTTCAGCGTGGCTTAAAGAACCGTCATATTCAGTTGATCGCCATGGGCGGTGCAATTGGCACAGGCTTATTCTTAGGTTCCGCACAGGTGATCCAATCTGCGGGTCCTTCTATTATTCTTGGCTATGCCATTGGTGGCTTAATTGCATTCTTAATCATGCGTCAATTGGGTGAGATGATTGTTCATGAACCTGTAGCAGGTTCATTCAGCCATTTTGCTTATAAATACTGGGGCAAATTCCCTGGTTTCCTTGCGGGTTGGAACTACTGGATCTTATATATCCTGGTGGCTATGACCGAGCTCACCGCCGTTGCAAAATATATTAATTACTGGTGGCCTCATATTCCTGCTTGGACCTCAGTCCTGTTTTTCTTCATCGTAATTACGCTGGTCAATCTCGGCAATGTGAAATTCTACGGTGAATCAGAATTCTGGCTGTCTATTGTGAAAGTGACTGCGGTCGTTTCCATGATTGTCTTTGGTCTCTATCTGATCCTGACTGCTGATGCCTCTTCAGGTGCTTCTTTCAGCAACCTTTGGACAGCAGGCGGTTTCTTCCCGAATGGTTTTGAAGGCTTATTCTATATGCTGGCCTTCCTGATGTTTGCCTTCGGTGGGATTGAACTGATCGGGATGGCGGCAGCAGAAGCTGAAAATCCAGAAAAAACCATTCCAAAAGCGATTAATCAGGTCGTATTCCGTATTCTGGTATTCTATGTAGGTGCATTGACCATTCTATTGTCTTTAGTACCTTGGAATCAGTTAGAGCTTGGCGGCCTAGATAAAAGCCCGTTTGTGATGATCTTCAGCCAACTAGGCATTGACTGGGCAGCACATTTACTGAACTTCATCATTCTGACAGCGGCACTCTCTGTTTATAACAGTGGTATGTATGCCAATAGCCGTATGCTTTATGGTCTGGCACAGCAAGGTAATGCCCCTAAAATCTTCAAGACTGTGAACAAACAAGGGGTTCCTATTCCTGCAGTACTGTTCTCTGCCCTGCTGATTTTCGGCTGTGTACTCCTAAACTACTTTGTTCCTGAAGATGCCTTAAGTCACCTGATTTATGTGGTGGTAGGTGCATTGGTACTGAACTGGGCCATGATTAGCCTGACTCACTTCAAGTTTATGCAAAGCATGAAGCAGTTAGGACAAAAGACCAGTTTCCCTGCATTGTGGTCACCTGCAAGTAATATTCTGGTTTTAGCTTTCATTGCGACCATTCTTTACATCATGTGGACACAAGGTTTTAAAGAATCAGTGCTGATGCTTCCGATCTGGGTCGTGATCATGTTTATTCTGTTTAAGGCACTGCGCCCTAAGAATTAATCAAAAAATCTTTTAATCGATGATTTTTAAAGTTATTGTTTCGGCAATAACTTTTTTTTGCATTTTTACAGTACAATAGCCTTCTTTTTGCGCCCTTAGCTTAACTGGATAGAGCAGTTGCCTCCTAAGCGACCGACGTGGGTTCGAGTCCCGCAGGGCGCACCATCCTTTCAAAATGTAATCTATACTTCAAAAAATTAGCGTTAATCTTCATATTTTTAGAATATTTTTTATACAAAAAATCATTTTTTCTCCATTATTTTATTTACTTTACTTTCAAATACTTATTTCAAAATAAGGCTATTTTTTGGTGCAAAAACTCTATTTTGGTGCTTTTTTAGACTAATTAGTTTTTTCTAGAGCATTTACTCTTATTTTAATTGTGCTATTTTTGTCACATGGAGTAACAAATGATTGCGGATAAATACCCGAAATCTCCAAGAATTTAATAAGTGCAAACAACAACGCTAGATATAAATTTGTACCTCAAGGAAAGACGTAAATGAAATTAAAAACATTAACTACTGCAATGATTCTTGCAACTGTACCTATGACAGGCGCGTTTGCAGCGGCGATGGACCGTTCAGGCCAATCTATCGCAGCGTTTTTACAACCAGGTAATTATGCTGAAGCAGGCATTTCAGTCCTAGATCCTTCTGTTTCTGGTGTTACATCTGCAGGATTAGGCGGACAATCTACTGGTGATATGGCTAGTGATTATTACTTCCCATCTGCTGCTTTAAAACTTCAAGTAACAGATAATTTCTCTTTCGGTCTTCTTTATGATCAACCTTTTGGTGCTGAAGCTGAATATAAAGCTCAATCTGCTGCATTTAATCCTACTGGAACAGATGGTACAGAAGCTGAAGTACATACCGAAAATTTAACATTCTTATTTGGTTTCCAGCCTAATGAAAACTGGAACTTCTATGCAGGTCCTGTATATCAGAATGCTAAAGGTGAAGTACATCTTCGCGGCGGTGCATATAGCTCTTTACAAGGCTATGATGCAAACATGAAGAAAGATGGTGAATTAGGTTGGATTGCTGGTTTAGCATTCCAAATTCCTGATATTGCCCTAAAAGCTTCTTTAACTTATCGTTCAGAAGTTGAACATGAGCTTAGTACAACAGAAAATGCTAGTACCGTTGTACCAGGTTTCCCAGGAATTGCCCCAGTTGGTGTACCTCCTCAAGCATTTGCTTATGCGCCAGGTAAAACTAATGTTACCACCCCACAGTCTGTAAACTTAGATTTCCAATCAGGGATTATGGCTGATACAGTGGCTTTCCTAAATGTGCGCTGGGTTAATTGGGATGGTTTCGCAATTCGTCCTACTCAATTTGGACAAGCTCTAGACCAACTTGCAGATGTAGGTAATACAATTCCAGATGTTCCAGTTCCAGAAGTTGCTGCAACTAAAGCACTCTTAACTTCATTACAGGGTGGAAACCTAGTTGAATATAATAAAGATCAATGGTCAGCTACAGCAGGTGTTGGTCGTAAATTCAATGAAAAGTGGGCAGGTAATGTCTCTGTAGGTTGGGATTCTGGTGCAGGTAATCCTATAACAACTTTAGGCCCAACTGAAGGCTACTGGAATGTTGGCCTAGGTCTACAATTCTCACCTGCTCCAAATTACTTTATTGCCGGTGGTGTGAAGTACTTCTGGTTAGGCGATGCTCAAGCATTAACTGTTGCTAATCCAAATGTTGGTAACTTTGAAGATAACCATGCTCTAGGTTATGGCTTAAAAATGGGCTATCGCTTCTAATTCCTGATAGTTAATAAAGACCACCTTCGGGTGGTTTTTATTATCCCAATTATATTTTTATACACCTGTATACTATTCGATGCTTTTATCACCAATCAAATTTTGCCTAAATTTTGTTTTTAATATATTTTAATAAAAATTATTATTTGTTTATTTTCATTAAGTTAATCAAAAAAATATAGTATAAATACTCTAAGCAATCATTTTTTATAACCGCCATAGTTCATTTCTTGGACGAAGTGGAGCATTTACTCTTTTTAAATTTGTGTTACTTTTCCACAACTTTTATTAATATTTATGCAACATTATCAAGGATGAGCCATGAAGCTTAAGCCAATCTCTATCGCTATTCTTCTTTCTAGCCTGCCTACTTCTCTCGTGTTCGCTGCCGGTTTAGACCGTTCAGGCCAGTCTATTCAGGCTTTTTTACAACCTGGTAACTATGCGGAAGCGGGTATTTCTGTTTTAGATCCAGAAGTTCAAGGTAAAGACAATGCCGGCAATAAAGTCAGCGATATGGCTGAAGATTACTACTTCCCTACTGCTGCTATAAAAATTCAGGCAACTGATAAAATATCTATGGGTTTACTTTATGACCAGCCATTTGGAGCTGACGCTCAATATGCGCCTGAATCTAATGCTTTTGCTACAGTAAATACCAATACTGGTGTATTGGAGGGCACTTCTGTTGAAGTAAAAACCAATAGCATTACAGCACTTATAGGGTATCAGCCAAATGAGAACTGGAATGTTTATGCCGGACCTGTCTATCAAAGCGTAAAGGCGAAAGTCTCCCTACGTGGTACAGCTTATAGAGGCCCGCAAGTTCTTGGCGGTTATGATATTGACCTTAAAGAAAGTGAAGCTTACGGTTGGTTAGCTGGTTTTGCATATTCTATTCCTGAAATTGCCTTAAAAGCTGCTGTGACTTATCGCTCTGAAATTAAACATGAATTAGATACCACAGAAACCTTCGGTTTTGGTACAGATGGGGCTTTATATATTCCTGGATTAACTGGCACATTATTGGGTAAACCAGTAATTCCAACTTACCATAAAGCGGAAATTACTACACCACAATCAGTCAACATTGACTTACAGTCAGGCATTGCAAAAAATACCTTAGCCTTTGCTAATATTCGCTGGGTACATTGGGATCAGTTTGCAGTAAAACCTGCTTATTTATCTCAGCTAACTGGCGCACTCACCGGAAAACAGCAGAATCTTGTCGATTATTCAGATGATCAATGGTCTGCAAATGTGGGTTTAGGTCATAAATTTAACGTTAAATGGTCAGGCTCTGCTGCTGTAGGTTATGACTCTGGTGCAGGAAACCCGGTAACCACCTTGGGTCCAACTGAAGGTTATTGGAGTGTCGGTCTAGGCGGCCAATACAGCCCTGCAGAAAACTATTTTATCCAGGCTGGGGTTAAATACTTCTGGCTAGGAGATGCACAAGCACAAACAGGTGGTGAAGTAAAAGGTAGCTTTGAAGACAACCATGCAATCGGCTATGGTATGAAAATCGGTTACCGCTTCTGATTTTTTGATAGATTCAATAAAAAAGGCGCTTATAGCGCCTTTTTTATTTACTTAAATTCTTTAAGCTGGGATATCACGCACTGATGCATTACGAATTGCTTCTTTCAATGCGTCATAACCATGAATTGGCGGGAATTGCGGGAATTCTGCAATCACATTCTCTGGTGCGTCGAACAGGAAGCCATGATCTGCTTCACCCAGCATTGTGGTATCGTTATATGAATCACCGGCTGCAATCACACGGAAATTCAGACCGTGTAATGCTTTCACTGCCTGACGCTTCTGATCTGGCTGGCGAAGTTTATAAGCAGTGATCATGCCCTCTTCATCAGTTTCCAGCTTATGACAGAAAATCGTTGGCCAGCCTAGTTGCTTCATTAGAGGATGAGCAAATTCATAGAAAGTGTCAGACAGAATAATCAGCTGAAAATGAGTACTTACCCATTCTACAAATTCCTTGGCGCCTTCAAATGGCCCCATATCCGCAATCACAGCCTGGATATCATTTAGACCCAAACCATGCTGTTTTAAAATATTCAAACGCTGGGTCATCAACACATCATAGTCAGGAATATCACGTGTCGTTGCTTCGAGCTCTTTAATACCTGTTTTTTTAGCAAAATTGATCCAGATTTCTGGAACCAAAACGCCCTCTAGATCTAGACATACGACTTCCATGAAGCATCCCCTCAGTTGTATTGAAAAAATTTTGCCCTATCATAGCTGAAGAAAAAGATTTTGCACTGTTCTTTTTTAAATCTGTTTTTTTCATAAGTATTTATTTTTTAGTGATAAGTAGCTTTGGGCATTTCTATTAAAATAGAATAAATCTGAAATAAATTCATATAGGCCACGTCATTTCCAAGCCTATGCCGCCAGGACTCATATGACCAAAATCCCCACTATTGCTATGGTAGATGCGCTTGCATCTGAATATGCAGATAAATCACCAAGTGAAATTTTAGCGCTTGCTCTCGAGCAGGAAGGCGAAATTGCCATTTCATTTTCTGGTGCAGAAGATGTTGTACTGATTGATATGGCATCTAATTTAGGTAAACCTTTCCGGGTATTTAGCCTGGATACAGGGCGTCTGCATGCTGAGACTTATCAATTTATTGAAAAAGTTCGCCAGCACTATAATATTGATATCGAAATCTGTTTCCCGGAAACAGATGCGATTCAACAACTGACGACTGAAAAAGGTTTGTTCAGTTTCTACCGTGACGGCCATCAGGAATGTTGCGGAATCCGCAAGGTGCAACCTTTACGCAAAAAACTGGCAACTTTAGATGGCTGGATTACCGGTCAGCGTAAAGACCAAAGCCCGGGAACACGTAATGACATTCCAGTGGTTCAATCTGATGAAGGTTTTTCTGGTCCAGGCAAACAGCTGATTAAATATAATCCCCTTGCCAACTGGTCTAGTGCAGATGTGTGGAATTATATCCGAATGATGGAAATTCCATACAACCCACTACATGAAAAAGGTTTTATCTCCATTGGCTGTGAACCTTGTACCCGTCCTGTGCTGCCAAATCAGCATGAACGTGAAGGACGCTGGTGGTGGGAAGAAGCCACCCATAAAGAATGTGGCTTGCATGCCGGGAACTTGAAAAAATAATCTTAAAAAACCATCCGTTCGTCGGGTGGTTTTTTTGTGAACCAATCGGCTACAGAAAAATCAGTACCTTTATGCGACAAAATCGCTATACTTTGTAATGTGATACCAATAATTCTAACAAGGTTGCTTATACATGAGCAGCTGAAGAAAATGCAGTGAGGCAATCTACGCTATGCGTCCATTACATCCGATTGACTTTATTTTTTTGTCTTTAGAGAAACGGCAGCAGCCTATGCATGTAGGCGGGTTATTTTTGTTTCAAATTCCTGACAATGCACCAGCCTCTTTTATCCGGGATCTGGTGACTGATATTCGCAATTCCAAATCCTCACCGATTCCTCCATTTAATAACTATTTAAACGGTTTATTTTGGGATGAAGATGAAGAGTTTGATTTAGATCATCATTTTCGTCATATTGCCTTACCGAAACCTGGGCGTATCCGCGAGCTGCTGACTTATATTTCCCAAGAACACAGCGCACTGATTGACCGCGCTAAACCTTTATGGACCTGTCATATTATTGAAGGCATTGAAGGCAACCGTTTTGCCATGTACTTCAAGATTCACCATGCGATGGTAGATGGTATTGCAGGCATGCGTCTGGTAGAAAAATCACTTTCCCATGATCCACATGCGAAAAGTATTGTGCCACCTTGGTGTGTAGAAGGTCCACGAGCAAAACGTCTGAAAGCACCGAAAGTCAGCCGCATGAAGAATGTGTTACAGGCGATTAAAGGCCAGCTGGAATGTACGCCACGAGTGGCTTATGAATTATCACAAACCGTACTGAAAGATATGGGGCGTAATCCGGATTATGTGTCCAGCTTTCAAGCACCAAGTTCTATTTTAAATCAGCGTGTCAGTGCCTCACGTCGTTTCGCAGCCCAATCTTTTGAATTCTCACGTTTACGTCATATTTCTAAAGCTTTAGGTGTAACGATTAATGATATCGTGTTAGCGATCTGTTCAGGTGCCTTACGCGAATATTTACTCACACAAAATGCCTTGCCGAAAAAACCATTAATTGCAATGGTGCCCGCTTCTGTACGTAGCGATGACTCCGATGTTTCCAACCGTATTACCATGATTCTGGCGAATCTGGGCACGCATAAGGATGATCCTTTGGAGCGTCTTAAAACGGTACGTCGCAGTGTACTCAGTGCTAAAGAACGCTTTAAGCGCATGAATGCCAATCAGATTCTGAACTATAGTGCTTTTGTCTACGGTCTTGCAGGATTCAATATTGCATCTGGCTTAATGCCAAAACGTCAGGCATTTAACGTGATCATTTCCAATGTCCCTGGTCCTCAGGAACCTCTGTACTGGAATGGCGCACGTTTGGAAGCCTTATATCCGGCTTCGATTGTACTGGATGGACAGGCACTGAATATCACCATGACCAGTTATATGGACAAGCTTGAAGTAGGTCTTACTGCTTGCCGTAATGCTCTACCCAAAATGCAGAATCTGTTGACTCATCTTGAAGAAGAAATTCAACGCTTCGAACGGATTGTGGATGGTGAACCCGTCCCAAAGTTGAAAGCGGTCAGTTAGCCGCGGACGAATAAAATCTGGCAATGGACTGCTAAAAAGTGTGTGAGCACTTTTGCCAATCATTTAGTAAAAAATAAAGGGGCAATTTAAGCCCCTTTATTTTATTCTTTTTACAGTTTGAATGAAATTCATACAACCGCAATCTATTTTGATTTAATTAATTTTTAATAGTACGACACTGTTTTAATAACTGATGGCAGACAGAGCGAATCATAGAAGCTGTAATCTGAACTTCATTCCCGCGTTCATCCACAATATATCCTGCATGCACAGCCTTTGGTTCTAATACGTGTTTCAAGCTTTTATTGATTACAACTTTACTCATACTCATCATAGACTCCTTTTGCTAAGCCTAGAACTGGGAGAAAGGCTTTGGCTAATTTGATGTTTCTAGTATTGTAAATATCAGTAGAGTTGTAAAATTTCAGATGTAACAAGTGTTTAACGATATTCTGTTACAATTTCAGCTGAGAATGATATCGTATTGCTCTTGCGTGTATAAATTTTCGACCTGGAATTTAATTACACGATTAATAAAGTGTTCCAGATCCGCTACAGCTGGGGCTTCTGCAGTCAACAGCCGATCAATCACTGCCGGATGGGCAACAACAGTAAAGCCACTTTGTGATTCATAAGCGCGAGCATAGCGCAGGATTTCCCGAAAGATTTCGTAACACACTGATTCTGCTGTTTTCACATATCCACGTCCCTGACAGGTCGGACAGGACTCGCATAACAAGTGTTCCAAAGACTCACGGGTACGCTTACGCGTCATCTCCACCAGGCCCAGTTCTGACACCTGAGTAATCTTGGTTTTGGCATGATCACGTTCCAGCATTTTCACAAACTGGTTCATCACCTCTTCACGGTGCTGGGCTTCCTGCATGTCAATGAAGTCGATGATGATAATACCGCCCAGATTACGCAGACGCAGCTGACGTGCAATGACCTGTGTGGCTTCCATATTGGTTTTAAACACCGTATCTTCTAGCGAGCGACCACCGACATAGGAACCGGTATTGACGTCAATCGTAGTCATGGCTTCGGTCTGATCAATCATCAGATAACCACCGGACTTCAGTGCGACACGGGTTTGTAAAGCCTTTTGCAGATCTTCTTCGACATTGTACAAATCGAAAATTGGTCGCTCGCCCGGATAATGCAGTAAACGGTCTTTCATATTCGGCACGAACTCATCCACAAACTCTTTCAACTTGCCGTGAATTTCGCGTGAATCGATATAGATCTTTTCGGTTTCTTCATTAGCCAGGTCACGAATGACACGCTGTGGCAAAGGCAGTTCTTCAAAGATCAATGAAGGCACTGCGATTACTTTTTGTTTGCGCTGGATGTATTCCCACAGTTTGGCTAAGTAAGCCATATCCTGTGCAATCGCCTCTTCTTCAATGCCATCCGCAGCAGTACGGACAATCACGGAGCCAGGCAACTTGTGTTCTGCCTGAATACGCTCAATGATCGAGCGTAAACGATTGCGTTCATCTTCGGATTCAATCCGCTGCGATACGCCAATATGATTGCCATATGGCATCAGGACCAAATAACGTGAAGGAATAGAAAGATCAGTAGATAGACGAGCGCCCTTGGTGCCAAGCATATCTTTCATCACCTGAACGGTAAGAATCAGACCCGGCTGCAGCAGTTCGAATACATTCGGCGTTGGCTGGTTACGTGGCCAGACCATGTCATTGATATGCAAAAATGCCGTTCTGGACAGGCCAATATCAACAAAAGCGGCCTGCATGCCCGGCAAGACCCGGACCACTTTTCCTTTATAGATATTCCCGACCAATCCGCGCTTGGCCGTACGCTCGACAAACAGTTCATTCACCGTGCCGTTTTCAATCAACGCCACCCGACATTCCATCGGTGTGACGTTAATCAACAACTCGTCAGACATAACAACACTCAAAACATTATAAGAATTCTTTTTCAGCAGTTAATTTAGTGCCTTAACCGTCTGCAATAACTGTACTGTTTCATATAGTGGCAATCCCACTACATTAGAATAACTACCTTCTATTCTTGGAATATAACGCGCTGCAATTCCCTGTATTGCATAGGCGCCTGCTTTCCCAAGCGGCTCACCTGTTGCCCAGTAACTTTCCATATCATGGCTATTTAGTGGCTGAAATTCAACCTGTGTACGGACTACTATACTGTATTTTTCTTCTTTTGTGCGGACGCACACTCCAGTATACACATCATGCCATCTCCCTGAAATTTTTTCCCACATTTCAAAGGCATGCTGTTTGGATTCAGGTTTCCCCAAAATCTCATTATTCACACCTAAACTGGTATCCGCAGCAATAATAATGGCATCCGGAAACAGCTTGGCCACCGCTTCCGCTTTGACTTGCGCCAAACGTTCGACATAGGCTGCAATGGACTCATTTTCCAGTACAGATTCGTCTACATCTGGGCTACAGATCTCAAAGTTCAGCCCGAGTTGCTGCAAAAGTTCACGGCGTCGGGGTGAGCTGGAAGCGAGGATTAAATGCGCCATTTTCTCAAAAAGTAATAAAGCACTGGCCATATGATGACACTAGTCAGCATGGGAATCCAATGTCGTGCAAATGAGAATTGTACGCCGGTCGAAATCTGGGCAAAGAAGATAATCATCAAATGTGCCAGAATCGCAATTGCCGTAATGACCCATAAATTAGCAAAGGTCAGAATACGGCGCTCACGGGTCAGGAAACGTGCCACAAAAGCAATGATGATAAAGCTAAGTGCATTGAGACCTAAAGGCGCATCAAGCAGTAAATCAATGAAGATCCCGGTAGCAAATGCAAACCAGATTCCACACCAGGTCGGCTGACACAATACCCAGAACAGCATGACCATTAACATAAATAATGGACGCCATCCCGAGGTCTCGTAAGACAGTGGATAGACTGAGAGAACAGAAGCCACAATCACTGAAATAACAATGGCAAATAAAGGATCACGATGTGTTTTAGGTCGCATCTTAGCGATTGACATGCGGTTGCTCCATCGCTAATGAGTCAGAGAACAGCACGACGACATGATGACCACCGGCCAACTGTGCTGCTGGAGTGACATCAATCTGAGCAAATTCCCCTGAATTATGCCGTTTTACGTTAGATACCGTTCCCACCAGATAACCTGCCGGAAAATGCTGTCCCAGACCTGAACTGTAAACTTTTTCACCAACTTTGATATTGGCGCTGGTCGGTACATATTCCATTTTCAGGCGTCCCAGATCTCCGGTTCCTGACACAATGGCACGCATGCCAGTATGTTCCAGACGTACTGAAAGTGAATGTTCCTTGTCTGACAGCAGCATGACCCGGCTACTATGCGGATAGACATCAATAATCTGTCCCATAATCCCCATATCATCCAGTACGGTCTGACCGACTTTCAGCTTGTTATTGGAACCACGGTTGATCACGATGATATGGCGTAGCGGATCAGCATCGGTACCAATGACCTCAGCAATTTCCATACGTCCATCAAGAATCAGAGGGGTATCTAAAAGACCGCGCAAACGGGTATTTTCCGCAGAAAGCTCTGCAATTTTTTGTAAGCGAACTTGCGCCTGCAATAGCTCAGCCCGCATCGCGGTGTTCTCACGACGCAGTTGTGCTTCAGATTTGGTTTGTTGATTCAGCCATTCTCGCGACAGTACCGGATAGCTAGCCACGGCATAAATGGGATTATAGGCCGCGTACAAGACATCCCTTGCAGGTTGAACAACATGTGGCATGCGCCAGTCAAAGAATAGCACCACCAGACATGTTATCAGTGCAATGATAAAAGAGCGAAAAGATGGCGGTTGTCGAGAAAACAGATGTGCTTGCACCCGCCGAATCCTTGTCTTAGCCTACAAATAACATGTCATGATTTGGATTGTCGAAGAATTCGAGTACCTTACCACCACCACGAGTCACGCAAGACAGTGGATCTTCAGCAACCACAACAGGCAGACCTGTTTCTTTTGCAAGAAGCTTGTCCAGGTTACGCAGCAATGCACCACCACCGGTCAACACGATCCCGCGTTCAGCGATGTCAGAAGACAGTTCAGGAGGTGTTTGTTCCAATGCAGATTTCACCGCAGACACGATGTTTTGTAGTGGATCAGAGATCGCTTGAGTGACTTCATCCGAGTTCACCACAATCGCGCGAGGCACACCTTCAGCCAAGTTACGGCCACGAACTTCAATTTCCAGCGGTTTTGCACCTTCATCTGGAAGTGCCATGCCAACTTCTTTTTTGATCACTTCAGCTGTGGTTTCACCGATCACGCAACCATGTGCCTTACGTACGTAGTTGATGATCTGTTCATCAAATACATCACCGCCAATACGCAGCGAGTCTGCATATACACAGCCCTGTAATGAAATTACGGCAATCTCAGTTGTACCGCCGCCCACATCAACAACCATCGAACCACACGCCTGCTCAACCGGCATGCCTGCACCAATTGCAGCAGCCATCGGTTCTTCAATCAGACGTACTTCACGTGCACCCGCATTATAAACTGCTTCACGGATCGCACGGCGTTCAACCAGTGTCGATTTACATGGCACGCAAACCACCACGCGTGGCGCTGGCGGGAATAAACGTTTTTCGTGTACCTTACCAATGAACTGATTTAACATGGTTTCGGTCACTTCGAAATCCGCAATCACGCCGTCTTTCATCGGACGGATTGCAGAAATATTTGCTGGGGTACGACCAAGCATTTGTTTCGCGTCAAGACCTACGGCAGCAACAATTTTATGTGAACCACTGTGACGGATGGCTACAACCGTCGGTTCATTTAATATAATGCCTCGTCCTGGCGCATAAATAAGTGTATTTGCAGTACCTAAATCAATAGCGAGATCTGGCGAAAACAAGCCTATTAGTCGTTTTAGAATCACGGGGACGTTCTCAGTTAAACTTTATATGGACGCAAGGTGGCCACTTTAACTAAATGTGATGATTTGGACAAGTCAATCGCTTATCATAACGCATGATAATTTGAATTTTTTTAATACTGATTAGGTAATATTATGTCTACATCGGATGCACAGTCTTCTGCAGATTTAAATGCAGAAACAGTTTCAGCTATTGCCAACCTCGCAAGGTTATCTCTTAATGATACGCAATCTGCTGAATATGCTCAAAGTTTAAATAAAATTTTAGGCATGATGGAAACCCTGAAAGGCATCGATACTGACGGTGTTGAACCACTGAAAAGCCCTTTCGACCACCCACAGCCTTTACGTGAAGATGTCGTGTCGGAAAGCAATCATCGTGAGGAATACCAAGCAGTTGCACCTGCTGTACAGGACGGTTTGTATCTCGTCCCACGCGTGATTGAGTAATTACTACCCAGTTCATTCTTTTTATTAAATTAAACGTAAAGAATTATTTCTCATGACAGATTTACACCGCTTATCCATTCGTGAACTGACTGAAGGTTTGGCAAATGCTCAATTTTCATCCCGCGAATTGACTCAACACTATTTAAAACGCATCGAAAAAATTGATGCACAGGTCAAAGCTTATGTGACCGTGACTGCTGAACAGGCATTGGCTCAAGCTGATGCTGCTGATGCTGCAATCAAAGCCGGCAATGCGACTGCCCTGACTGGTGTGCCCATTGCACATAAAGATATTTTCTGTACCCAAGGCATTAAAACCACAGCTGGTTCTAAAATGCTGGACAATTTTATCTCTCCTTACGACGCGACCGTTGTAGCGAAAGGTAAAGCTGCGGGCTTAGTCACACTTGGTAAAGTGAACATGGACGAATTCGCCATGGGTTCTACTTCCGAGTCTTCTTACTTTGGTGCGACCAAAAACCCTTGGGCACTAGATCACGTTCCGGGCGGTTCTTCAGGTGGTTCTGCTGCGGTTGTCGCTGCGGATCTGGCACCATTTGCAACCGGTACGGATACTGGTGGTTCAATCCGTCAGCCAGCATCTTTCTGTGGTCTGACTGGTCTGAAACCGACTTATGGCCGTGTATCACGTTTCGGTATGATCGCTTACGCATCATCTTTGGATCAAGGTGGTCCAATGGCACGTTCAGCTGAAGACTGTGCTTACCTCATGAATGTCATGGCCGGTCATGATGCCAAAGATTCAACATCAATGGACAAAGATGTTGATGACTACGTTGCCAACCTGAACGGTACTTCTGTGAAAGGTCTGCGCATTGGTATTCCAAAACAGTACTTCAATGTTGAAGGTCTGGATGCAGACGTGAAAGCACGTGTTGAAGAATCACTGAAAAAACTGGAAGAAATGGGTGCAACTCTGGTTGAGATTGATCTCAACATGACAGAAGCTTATGTTCCAACTTACTATCTGATCGCACCGGCTGAAGCATCTTCTAACCTGTCTCGTTATGACGGCGTACGTTATGGCTACCGTTGTGAAGAGCCAAAAGATCTTCTCGACCTTTACAAACGTTCCCGTTCAGAAGGGTTCGGTGCTGAAGTTCAGCGTCGTATCCTGATCGGTACTTATGCTCTGTCTGCTGGTTATTACGATGCTTATTATGTGAAAGCACAAAAAGTACGTCGTTTAATCCAGCAAGATTTCTTAAAAGCATTTGAATCTGTAGATGTCATCGCTGCGCCTTCTGCACCGACTACTGCATACCGTATCGGTGCAAACCTGTCTCCGGTTGAAATGTACCTAGGTGACATCTATACCATCGCGGTAAACCTTGCAGGTCTTCCTGCGATTAACGCGCCTGTTGGTTTTGACAAAGACAACTTACCAGTTGGCTTACAGTTGATTGGTAATTACTGGTCAGAATCTCAATTGTTGTCTGTGGTACATCAGTATCAACAAGCAACGGATTGGCATACTAAACGCGCTGCAATTGCTGAGGAGAATGCATAATGGCTAAAAACGCTGCTAAACCAAAATCTAACCTGATTGACGGTTGGGAAGTCGTTATTGGTATCGAGATTCACACTCAGCTTGCGACTAAATCTAAAATCTTCTCTGGTTCATCCACTGAATTTGGTAATGATCCAAATACTCAGGCGAGCCTTGTAGACCTTGCGATGCCGGGTGTATTGCCAGTGCTGAACAAAGAAGTCGTTGATCTTGCGATTCGTTTTGGTCTGGGGATCGATGCATATATCGATCAGGCTTCTGTATTTGCACGTAAAAACTACTTCTATCCGGATTCTCCTAAAGGCTATCAGATCAGCCAGATGGACAATCCGATTGTGGGATTGGGTCATATCGACATCCAGCTTGAAGATGGCACGGTAAAACGCATTGGCGTGACTCGTGCGCACCTTGAGGAAGATGCAGGTAAATCAATCCATGACCAGTTTGAAGGCATGTCAGGCATCGACTTGAACCGTGCCGGTACGCCGCTTCTTGAAATTGTATCTGAACCAGATATGCGTTCTGTTGAAGAAGCTGTTGCTTATATTAAAGCGATTCACACGCTGGTACGCTGGTTAGGCATTTCTGACGGTAACATGGCAGAAGGTTCGTTCCGTGCGGACTGTAACGTGTCTTTACGTCGTCCGGGTCAACCGTTCGGTACACGTTGTGAATTGAAAAACTTGAACTCATTCCGTTTCATTGAACAGGCGATCAATGTTGAAATTGAACGTCAAATGGAAATTCTGGAATGGGACGGCACCATCGACCAAGAAACTCGTCTGTTTGACCCTGTGAAGATGGAAACCCGTTCAATGCGTTCTAAGGAAGAAGCGAACGATTACCGCTACTTCCCTGATCCAGACTTATTGCCTGTGGTGATTCCAGATGCGCAAATCGAAGCGATTAAAGCGCAAATGCCTGAGCTGCCTGCTGCACGTCGTGCGCGTTTCGTGGCTGACTTCGGTGTGACTGAGTATGATGCTCACGTACTGACACTGACTCGTGAAATGTCAGAGTTTTACGAAGATGTGGTGAAAGCTGCTGGCGGTGCTGCACAAGGTAAGATTGCGGCAAACTGGGTAATGGGTGAATTCTCAGGTGCTTTAAACAAAGCTGGCCTAGACCTTGCGGATTCCCCCGTTTCTGCTGAAAAACTGGGTGGCATGATCGCACGTATTGTGGACAATACCATCAGCGGTAAGATCGCGAAACAAGTGTTCGGCTTTATGTGGGAAGAAGACAAAACTGCGGACGAGATTATTGCGGAAAAAGGCTTGAAACAGGAAACTGATACAGGCGCGATTGAAGCGATTATTAAGGAAGTTCTTGCTGCCAACGAGAAGATGGTTGAAGAGTATAAATCTGGTAAAGAGAAAGCTTTCAACGGTCTGGTTGGTCAAGTGATGAAAGCGTCACGTGGTAAAGCCAACCCTGCTCAAGTAAATGAATTGATGAAAAAATTGATTGGTTGATTTGATTAGTTTTGGAATAAAAAAACCCGCTTTAGAGCGGGTTTTTTCTTAGCTCATTAGGTCTTAAATCTGGTATCTCAACTTTAATCTCAGTTGGTTTCATATCTATTAATTTCTGAGTTTTGATAAATTCTTTATTTATTAAAATTTCAATAGTGCGGAATGATAACTGCATGATAGATTCTAACAGCTCAGGTAATATTAAATTAATTTTAATATCCCTAGAATAAAATAGTGTTCTACCCTTATATTTATCTAATTGTCCATCACTGTAATCAGGCATAAGAATAAATCGTTCTTTTAATTTACCTTTTTCTTTATTCTCATAAATACTAGCTTCCATATCCAAAAAACCATTATGTACAATATGATTACGTAATTTTTTAATTAGTAAAATATCTGATTGTTTATCTTCAAATACTGTTCCCGCTCTTTCTCCAACAGACCATTTTAATTTTTTATCCGCTTTAGTTTGACTAATCAAAGAATCACCATGTGAATAATTTACTGACTTCCTAGTAGGATAATCATCAAAACCTATTGGTAAATTTTCAACTTCAAAAGCCAATTTACTAAAATAATCTAACAGTGAAGAAGCCTTTATTATGATAGCTTCCAACAAAGAACTTATCACTACGCCTTCTCGTGAAAATATAGTTGTTAAGCCTTCTTTAGTTTTACGTCCTTCAAAGATATTTTCTTTGTTAAATTGATCATAAAAGAAGTACAAAGTATCCTGTATTTGTCGGCAAAGATTTTGAATGTTTTTTGTTAGATATAAAATTTCAAAAACATAGAAAAATTTGTAGATATCTTTTTTCATTTCCGATTTAACAACTATTTCTTCAATATATTTTTTAAATTCATCTCTTGATAATAAACTTTCTCCGCTCAAACCCGCATATATAAAAATTTTATTTTTAGCTAATTTTTCAAAATATTCTTTCTGAAGGTGAATATAAACATCTAATTCGTTCTTATATAAATTTTGAATAAGAAGTTCATAATAAAAAACACAGGCATTATCAATCTGCTCCATTAGAAGCTTTATGTCAGACGAATAGCTACCGTCACTTTTTTTTATAATGTAATATTTTTTCTTTGTGTCAATTTTTTTTGTTGATATACCATCTAAATTAAGTATTTTCTGTTTCATCATTAATTACAATTAAAAGAGTATAGTAATTTGATTATATTGGTTTTTAATGCGGGATAGGAAATTAAAATCTTCTAGAGAATCTTTAACAGTGAAATCTATTTACTTGATCAATTCAATAGACATGGTTTCCTCTCCTTGAGTAAGGAAGAAGGCTAGGTAAAAGAGTATTATTTAAATTTTATAATTTTAAACATACAATAAATCCAAATACTTCCTCTCCAAAAACAACATGACCATCAAAAAAGTATCCTCTATCGCCAAACTCGAAGACTTAGGGCGTATCCAACTTTCAAAGTCTTTCTTTATGCGTGACTAGAGCCCTCACCCCGACCCTCTCCCACAGGGAGAGGGAGAAATCATTACTGATTAAATGACACTATAAATTTAATATTGGAAGTTCCCTCACCTTCTAGGAGAGGGCTAGGGAGAGGATTTAAAACATGCTATAAAATCAAAAACAAACCGAAGAAAAATAAAAACATGTCAAATCACATTATCTTACTCAGCATTATCCTGATCATTCTTGTGTTCATCATTGGCGCATATCAGTCAAGAAGACGTAAATCTATCAAACCACGTACACTCACAGCCAGACAAAGCAAAATTGCCAACCTTGCCGATGGTATCGAGCTAATTTTCATGCCCATTTTCTGGATCATTAAACTCATGATCGGGATATTCAAATCATAAAGCGGTTGTTAACGATTTTTTTGAATTTGATCATAAAATCGTGTCTGTCCCATATTGAAAATCACTCAACAGGAATACAATCTGCACATTCTCCCATCCCGCCCTTACCATGTCGAAAAACCTCGCTACGCTGATTGGCTTAAGTGCCATTTTACAGTGGTCATCTATCGTGGGATTACTCAAAAAAATCAGTTTTAGTATTGGACCTGATCTGGCTGTACTTATGATGTATAGCTTAAGCACCCTGCTCTTACTGGCTGTTTTTGGCGTTCCCAAACTCAAAACCATACCCAAGTTCTATCTGCTCAGTGCAGCTGCATTATTTCTGGTATATGAAATCTGCTTTGCCTATGCCGTAGCACTCGCACAAACTGCACAGCAAGCCATTGAAATTAGTCTGGTGAATTATCTGTGGCCCAGTATGACCATCGCCATGCTCATTCTATTTCATGAACTAAAATTTCACAGCTTGGTGGTGGTAGGGCTCAGTATTAGTCTGGCAGGTATTTTTTATATCCAGACGGGCAACGGCGATATTCATTTAGCAACCGTCATTCACAACATGCAGGCCAATCCAACCAGTTACATATTGGCATTCATTGGGGCGAGTTTATGGTCGTTATATTGTGTATTTACCAAAAAATACAGCCAAGGACATAACCCAATCGTGTTCTTTTTCGCGATGGTAAGTGTGGTTCTCTGGAGCAAGACGCTGCTGTTAGATCACGAACAACTGCCGCAACTTCTTAATATTGACTTGAATATTATGCTGTATATGTTGCTGGTTTCGGTCGTAACTGGATTGGGCTATGCAGCCTGGAATATCGGGATTAATCAGGGTAATATCGCAATGCTGGTCGCGTTATCTTATTTTAGCCCGATCTTTTCGTCTATCATTTCGATGTGGGTACTGAATACCAGTCTATCGCATACCTTTTGGATCGGTACGATGATGGTCACCTTAGGTTCATTTATTTGCTGGCTATCGACCAACTGGAATGAAATTCGAGACCGCCTGTTTCCAGGCAAGCTCTATAAAACTTAAACTACATTTTTGCGGTTTAAGTTTACTGCATCTGCAATTCATTAACGGGTGATGCCTAATTTATTCCACACCTCAGGGGTCAAAAAAGTTGTAACCAGTTTGCTCATATCGATATATTTAAGTACGCCACTTAGCTGACTTTTAATTTCCGGATTTTTCAGTATTTCCTGACCTGTGACCTGCCCAAGCTCCTGGAAACTTTCGCCCACTGCTTGTACTCCTTCAGCCTGAATCACCGCTTTGGTTTGGGTTGGACATTGCTCAACCAGAATCCGCTGTAAAACCGTCACTAAATTTCTGTCGAGTGTTTCCTTTTGAGTTGCAGTTACATTGCTAAAAGCTTTCAGATCGGGATGATTACCCAATGCCACAAAGGTCCATTGCAAGACTGTGGTTTTATCAGTGGCCGTCGTGGATTTCATTAAACAGTCACTAAGCTGATCAACTGTTGGACCGGCTGTCGCAATCTGAGTTGCACCCAGCAATGCTGTAGTCATAAAGACTGCCCGAAGACCCGATAAAGCTTTGAATCCCATATTCCTTTCCTTTTTCACCCGTTCAAACTGCTTGAACAATGCAGTTTCTTTGTAGCATGTAAAAGATTAGAAAACCTGTAGAACTCTGTAACCTGAGAGATAAAAAAAAGTCCCGACATCAGTCAGGACTTTTGGAATCGAATGAGGAAATCAGACTTACCAGATTTTTACCCGTTTATCTTCTTCCAGATACATTGGATCTTCTTGCTTGACGCTAAAGGCTTCATAGAAAGGTTTCTGGTTAAGTAAGGTCGCACGACCACGAATGGCTGCTGGTGAATGCGGATCTGTTTTTAACAGCTGTAATGCCAGTTCTGGACGAACTTTGGCACGCCATGCCTGCGTCCAGCCAATATAGAAACGCTGATCTCCGGTATATCCATCAATCACCGGAGCAGGCTTGCCATTTAGTGACAATTTATAAGCTTCATAGGCAATCGCCAGACCTGAGTTATCGGCAATATTTTCACCTAAGGTCAGCTCACCGTTGACGTGATAGCCCGGTATCGCTTCATAAGCATTATATTGCTCGACCAGAGCTTTGGTTTTTTCCTTGAACTTTTTATCGTCTTCTTCGGTCCACCAGTTTTTCATGTTGCCATCTGCATCAAAGCGGCTACCCTGATCATCAAAACCATGACTGATTTCATGCCCGATCACTGCCCCGATTGCGCCATAGTTCACGGCATCATCAGCATTCATATCGAAGAATGGCGGCTGTAAAATAGCAGCAGGGAAAACAATTTCATTGCCCATTGGGTTGTAGTAAGCATTTACCGTTTGCGGCAGCATATGCCATTCTTCACGATCAACCGGTTTCCCCAACTTATCCAGCGCAATGTCATAATTGAAACTGTTGGTACGACGCAGATTACCAATCAGGTCGCCATCTTTAATTTCCAGCTTGCTATAGTCACGCCATTTATTTGGATAGCCAATTTTTACTCTAAAGCTTTTCAGCTTACGGTGTGCCTGTGCTTTGGTTTCTGCACCCATCCAGTCCAGTTTTTCTAGATTCTGTTCAAATGCCAGCAACAGGTTTTCTACCAGTTTTTCCATACGCTGTTTCTGTTCAGGCTGGAAATGTTTTGCGACATAGACTTGTGCCAGACTTTCACCGAGTACGGCATTGGTCATATCAACCCCACGTTTCCAGCGTGCCCGTTGCTCGGTCACACCGCGTAAGGTTTTGCTGTACATTTCAAAGTTTGCATCAGCAAATTCCTGGCTTAAGTAAGGTGCAGCGCCATCAATCAGATGGAATTTGAAATAGGTTTGCCATACATCGAGGGGTGTGCTGCTTAAAATCTTGTTTAAATCTTCAAAATAACTTTTTTGCGCCACAATCACGGTTTTGGTTTTTTTATCTAAACCCGTCGCTTTAAAATAGGTTTTCCAGTCAAATTCTGGCACCAGGCTTTTGACGTCTTTTAATGTATAGACGTTATACATTTTTTCGAGATTACGGTTCTGCACATTATCCCACTGAATTTTGGCAATTTCAGTTTCTAAGTTCAGAATAGATTGTGCATGCGCAGCCGCATCTGCTTCTGTTTCACCCGATAGCGTCAACAGCTTAGCAATATGTTTAACATAAGTTTCACGGGCACTTTTCAGCTTTTCATCATCTTTCAAATAGTAATCGCGATCCGGTAAACCCAAACCACTTTGACCCAAAAACACCGCCATTTGGTCAGACTTTTTCAAGTCAGGAATCACGCCAAATTCAAAAGGTGTACTGACACGGTTTTTTGCATAGTCTGCAAGCAACAAAGTGAAATCTTTTTTGCTTTTCATGGCCTCAATTTTGGCGATATCTGCTTTTAACGGCTGGATACCTTTTGCATTTAAAGTTTCCGTGTCCATAAAGCTGGCATATAAGCTCCCCACTTTCTGCTCATTGCTGCCATAATCCGATTTGGTTTTCGCCAGCTCTTCTACAATGTCATGTAATTGCTGGGTCGAGTTTTCACGCAAAATCGTGAATGCGCCCCAGTTTGGCATATCAGCCGGGATTTCCTCATGCTCTAACCAGTGCCCATTTACATGCTGATAGAAGTCCTGTTGTGGTGCGATTTTTTTATCAAAATGTTGAAGATGAATCCCCGAGCCAAGTGCTGCAATAGCGGTTTGATCTGAAGCATAATTTGCAGAGGAAACGGCTAATAAAGCACTTACCAATGCGGTTTTTAGAAAAATTTTCAAAGCTTGCTATCCTCGCGCTTCACTGCGCAGTTGAATTTATCAATACGTGTTGACCTGATAATCAAACACTTAAATCTTTATAAGCAGCATATATGCCAATTTTTAAACTGGTCTTGGCTCTGCCTGCTGGTCGTTTAGATAAAAAAATAGGCCTGTCTCTTTTCAGATAAACAGACCTGTTTTTTAAAACCTGTTACCAGATGGAGATTCGTTTTTTAGGTGATAAATACATCTTGTCCCCTTCTTTAATCTCAAAAGCTTCATAGAAACTTTGCTGATTACGGACAGCGCCATTGCCACGTACATGACCTGGTGCATGGCTGGCAAGGTTTAGGCTATTTAACAGATATTCAGGATTACTTTTGCTACGCCAGACTTGTGCCCAACCCATATAAAAACGCTGATCTCCACTAAAGCCATCAATGACGGGTGCTGACTGACCCTTGAGTGATAACTTGTAGGCCATATGAGCGATCCCTAAGCCCAGGTTGTCAGAGATATTTTCACTTTTATTTAATTCCGCATTCACCTTATGCCCTGGCAGAGCTTCATATTGTTTATATTGCTCGACTAAGGCTTTGGTGCGTTCATTGAACTTCTTACGGTCGCGCTCGTTCCAGGTTTCTTCACCCTTGCCTTTGGCATCAAAGCGGCTTCCTCTATCGTCAAAACCGTGGCTAATTTCATGTGCGATAACAGCCCCGATGGCACCATAATTCACTGCAGGATCATGACTATCATCATAATAAAATGGTGCCTGCCAGATGGCCGCAGGTAATACGATTTCATTCAGCTTGACATTATAGTAAGCATTGGCTGTTTGTGGCGACATGTGCCAGGCTTCTGGATCGATCGGTTCTCCCACCTTGTCCAGTTCACGCTGGTAATTGAATAGCCGGGTCCGCTGGATATTCCCAATCAGATCATCCTTACGAATCTCTAGGGCTGAATAATCCCGCCATGCTTTCGGATAGCCGATTTTGATATTGATGCTATCTAGCTTATGCCGTACTTGTTTTTTAGTGTCCGAACCCATCCAGTCAGCTTGGTCCAGTTTCAGATGAAAGGCTTTACGGACGTTTTCTACCATTTCCAGCATCGCTGGGCGCTGGCTTTCATTAAAGTGCTTTTCTACATAGAGCTTGCCAAGCACATTGCCTAAAATACCGTTAGTTAGCTTCAAGGCAGACTCATTCCGTGGAGAACGTGCTTGTACACCCTCTAGCGTTTTGTCATAAAATTCAAAATGATGATTTTGAAAAACTTCTGTTAAAAATGGCGAATAACTATTGATCAAATTGAATTTCAAATAGGTTTGCCAGGTTTCAATTGGAACAACCTTCCATAACTGATCCAGCTGACGCAAATAATTAATCTGCGAGATCGCAACCTCTTTTCTTGCACCTTTTAAGCCCAGTTCTGAGAAATAATTCATCCAGTCAAAAGAAGGCATATAGTTAATAATATTTTTAGTTTCAACGAGATAGGTTCTCACCTCATCATTGCGCAGCTCCACAGCGGACCAGCTAATTTTTGCCAGTGCCTTTTCCAAAGCCAGGATAGTGCGAGCATCTTCAATCGGCTTAGGCTGACCGGCAAAATTCAGGGTATTGGCGATATAAAGCATATAAGTATTGCGAATTTCCTGTTGTCGAGGCTGCTCACTCAGGTAAAAATCACGATCAGGCATTCCCAAACCACCTTGCCCTACATACATCATCGCCTTGGAAGAAGCTTTACGGTCCTGATAAAAACGGGTAGAGAATGGCAAATTCAGATTGATTTTTTCCGCATAGGCAAAAAATTCTGCCAGATCTTTTTTGGTCTTGATACTTTCAATCCGCTGCAGGTCTTGTTGCAATGCCTCAAGTCCGAGCTGTTCTAGCCGATCGGTATCCATATAACTGGCATAAAGATCCGCGACCTTTTGTTCATTGCTACCTTGCGGATGCTGTTTTTTGGCCAGCTCATTAAAAATGCCAAATAACTGCTGGGTTGATCTCATACTCACTTCAGCAAATGCACCCGACAATGCCTGATCTTCTGGAATCTTTGCGGTTTTCAGCCAGTTTCCATTCACGAATTGATAAAAGTCCTGCTTTGGATCAACCGTCCGATCAATCGCATTCAGATCAATTGCCGATTTTAATGAAGTTGTACTCACTGCATAACTCACAGGTGAATGTAGAAATGCACCCACAAGAATCAAATGACTTAAAATATGTTTTCTCAAGCGATAAATCTCATTATTGTGTATGTTAAAAATCAATTAGTTTTTCTTGCTCTGTCCATAAGCACAAAACTGATAATTTTTAAGCAAGAGATATACCAATAATTTTTAGAATATGCCGTTGAATGGGCTTACATTTAATAAGAGAGATAGAGAAGAAAATCTGAGATGGCGGCGGGAAATTTACTCTGAAATGAGGTTTGATTTGCGACCCAATAATAATTAATTTTTATTCCTATCAACAGAATAACTATTTATCTTTTATCATTGATCTTCAAAAGAAAAATATTATTTTTAAGTTCTGCTATGCTTAAGAAATACTTTTTTAAATATCACCAATACTTAAAGTAGATGACTTTTCATGTGCATCTACTTTGCCAAATAAATGATCAAACTGAATGTGAAAATAATAGACTTATTTTAACTGTCTCAACTGATTCTTTGCCCCAGTATGGTTATAGTTGGTGGCCAGATTCTGCAGTACTCGTTTGGCTTGAACCTTGGAATTTGGAATACGGTTGGCATAGGCTGGAATACTGCTTAAACAGCGTGCCACTAGCATGCCGGATTCGGTATAGACACGTGTTCCTTCTGTACCCTGTAATTTGCCATAGTTATAGGCACGCTGGGCATTATTGCAGGCATTGTTCAGGTTTTTACCGCTATTGATATCACGGCGTGCAGCTACATACAGTTTCATCTGCTGCTGTTGTGGTGTTTCGATACTAATTGAACGAGCAGCAGGAACAGCAACCACTGCCGGTTCAACAGCAGGTATTTTTATCTCTTTCTTATCGGCGTCTTTTTTATCTAATTCCTTTTTCTCATCTTTGACTGAGGTTTTGGCTGCATTCTTCTCGGCAATTTTATTAGACTTAGCCGTAGCTTTATGGCCCTGATAGAAATGACGCGCTTCAGCTGAGCTTTGAAGTTTACTCAAGATCCGGACTACACGGGTAGTATTATTCTTATCTAGCTGACGTTCAGAAATTGGTTCAATAGAAACAATCCAGTTTTGCCCTTGAGGCATCGTACATTGATAGGCACCAATGCCTTGGGTGACATAACGGTTTTTACTTAAACGGTTCTTCTGGGCAGAATCTTTTACTGAAGCCAACTGGCTTTTGTATAACAGAGAAAACTTGCCGCCCCGTTCATGACAGTACTGGCTTAAAGTAGTTCGTGGATAGAGGGATTGTGGCTCTAAATGCTGTTTGGATTTTTCCCATGAATAAACATATTCTTTTGCCGAACCGTCAGCCTGATTCAGGTTTCTTTTAATGATCAGTTCTTGAGGACTTGCATAAGGATGCTGCATATCTGATTTCATTTGCTGAATACTGTTACATCCAGCCAGACTTGCTACACATATTGTTGGAATTATTAATTTTAGCTTCACTGCTTATCTCCCCCAGGCCTCTATAACATATAGCAAATGTGCTAAAACAACAATCTCAACGGATTGATAAATATAAAAATATAGCGAGACCTATCACTAAAAATGAGGAATAAAATGCCTAATTCATCCGGCTTTAATCCAGATAAATTGATCAAATTAACATTCTTCAAGTCAACAAATACGCTGGATTATTCGCCAATTAGAAGATAGAGCAGTAGAAAAAAAGATATAAAAAAACCGAAGAAACAGATCAGTTCTCCGGTTACTCATTCAACAAAAATTAGAGATATTATTATCATGGATGATAACGGCAATTATGCTCTCTATCGCTGTCTGAATGAGATTATAATTTGAATAATTTCCTTTACGTACACTAATTATTTTTATACGTCATATTATTGGAAATTAAACAGCACCCTGGCTGGCCTTTAAAATTCTAGACAAGAAAAAATAGCTTGAATACCCTAATATTGGGATGTTTTAGTGCCATTCATCCTAATTTTTTAGCACCTCTCTAGATCGTAATTTTCAATTAGATTTTGAATAAAAATTAATCAATAAAAAAGCCAAACCTATGATGGTCTGGCTTTTAAAATTGTCTATGAATATAAGAAAAATTAATCGAGATGGGATTCAAATGCTTTCAAACGTTTATAGATGGAGAGCAATTCAATAATCGTAGGCCAGGATAAAATCAGATATTGGAAGGATTCACGAACTTTACCGAACACATTCAGGATCTGCATCATCAAACCGAGTGTAATCGCACCCGCGGCAATACTTGGAAACAAAATAAATAATCCGTAAATATTGTCCAGTTGTAGATACCAGATACGAACCATATTGAAATAGGCATAGTGGAAATACAAACGGAAATAATTCTTACGTACCCGGCTAAACAGTTCTTGCAAGGTAAGCGGGTGAGCACGATCAGCATAATCTTCACCATAAACCAGCTCTTTACGATAAGCCGCTTCAACTTTCTGATTATTGAATTCCAGTCCAGGGAGTTTCATTCCGACAATCATTAAAATCACAGTTCCCAGAACTGCCCATCCGATCGACGCCCACATTAATGCATGCGGTATTTCACCGACAATGGGCAGTACTTTTACATGACTCGATAACTCATACAGGATTGGCAGGAAAGCCATTAATAGCATCAGAGATTCAATGAGTGAGACACTCAGCTGTTCCGTAGTTTTGGCAAAACGCATGGTATCTTCCTGAATACGCTGTGACGCCCCTTCAATATGACGTAACTTTTCCCAATGTGCCGTATAATAGTCATTCATTGCCGTCCGCCAGCGGAATACATAATGACTGACAAAGAACAGGTTAAACACTGCCAGCGTGACATAGACCATGGCAATATAAATAAAGGTCAATGCACCTTGATATAGTAGGCTGACATCTCCGCCCCCTTGGGTGAGCATATTCTGGATCTGGTCATAGAACGGACTATACCATTCATTTAAGACCACATTAACCTGCACCCCAAACCAGATATTGAACAGGATAAAGGCCGAGCCCCACACGGACCAGCGCTGCCAGGGATGTTTCGCTTTAAAATACCAGAAGGTAGCAAATATCGCGGTACTCACAAAAAACCAGAGATAGAACCAGAGAAATTTTGGCGCCCAGAAACGGCTGATTCCTATCGGCATTTTAAGATCATGATAAACTTCAGTCATACCTAAATAGACACCCCAGCCTGATCCACCACTATGCCAAAGGCCAAGATTGATCAGAAACCACAGTACCAGACTACTAAAAAACCACACTGGTTGTGGAAAAAATGACTTAAACATTGGGGCTTAATTCTCCTTATAGATGTAGGGGTCATCCAAATGACGCACAGTTTATTCTTATTTTCAGACTTTCAACGAACTGCAGCATAAATTTGCAATTCAATGTAAAAAATTACATACAAACACAAAATCGCTAAAGCCAAATTAATATCAGATTATATGATTCTTGCTTTAATACTAGCGCATAACATACGCAATATAATGGAGGAGATCATGACTGGCCTGTCAAAAAGTGACAAGCAGATTTTGCGCTAGATTGACTATTTGGTACCGTTTGTCTTTTTCTCTTCTTTTCGTCGGTAAATAAACTGAAAATATTCGAGTTTAAGAAACACAAATCGTTTGAAAATTAAATCTTAATCTCTATCCCTTTAATTTACTGACTTAAGCGCTTTTTAAGAAAAATTGACCGACTTGTTGACTTATGTCTCGGTTTTTCAAAAATTAGTTAAATGTGCAAAAATCATGTTAAGATTAAAAAACAGCGAAGTATCAATATTTGGGAATAAAAATATGGAAAGTTCTGTGATTGAATTACTTAAGCCAGTGACCTTGGAAAAGGAAAACTGTCACCCGATTATTTTTGAAGCTGGTACTGTTTTAAAAGTTTTGATGCAAACCCCTACCAGTCTTTTAGTCAGTAATGATGATGACTTTAACTTTACTATTCCATTGAAAGATGAGAACGATGTCTGGAGAGAGCTATAAGCACTCTGCTCTCCTCTTTATGGGGTTATGTCTACCTAGTCTCTTCAATGATATAACCCTAACTCTTCTTTGTAGCACCAAGATTTTATAATTTATCCTTCCTTTCAAAACTGGCTTTAATAAAAAATTAATAGGCTGCACTATATTCTTATTTTATATTAAATGTGTTTTTTAATATTTCCAATTTAATACCTATTATTTAATAGAAAGCCAATGAATTAATTTTTAGAAATATAAATCAAAACCATTTTTTACATTAAATAATCAAAAGAATCTTATTTATAGCACTCAAACTTACTCAATCACTTAATATGCAATACCTTAAATATCATTATTAATATATTAAAAATCACTGAAAAATTATTTTACAAATATACAAAGAATATCAACTTTTTCTGCTGAATATTTCCAAATTTTACAAAGTAACTTTACATGTCAAAAGTGTTTCTTTTCTGCGCCTAAAGCCATTTTGAAAAATAGAATATGTTATAAAACTAATTAGATTAAAAATCACACAGTTTAACTCTAAATTTTAATCTATTTTATATCAAGTACTTAGGTGGATTTATGTCAGGCATATATAGGGAACAAGATTTAGAAGATTCATCTAGCTCATCTTTTTATATATCGCCAAAGATGATTTTAAATGATTGCAACCTGAATATGGACTCAGACCAGGTTGTTTTATTTCTTGATATTGACGGAACAATCTCTGAATTTCACCCAGATCCAGATAAAAGTATAATTCAACCTGAAATTATAAATATATTGGAAAATTTACAACAATATATTCAGCTGATATTAGTTACTGGTCGTTCTATTTTACAAGCACAAAAACTTATTCACCCTCTGCAATGGAATATCGCTGGATCACATGGTCTGGAATTAATCTATCAAGCTAATTTAAAGACATTAATCTCTTTAAATAAGTCGCAGCTACAAGCCCTAAAACAATATATTCAGGAACAGGCAGTTCAAATCCCTGATTTGCGGATCGAGGTTAAAGATTATTCTGTTGCACTACATTTTCGTGAACATCCTCAACTAGAAGATCGCGTACATGCTTTTGCGCTGGAATGTCTCAACCAGTTTTCCGACTTTGAGTTAAAAGCTGGCAAGTATGTTTTTGAACTGGTGCCCAAAGGCGCCAATAAAGGTTCAGCGATTCAACAGATTATTCAGCAATACCATCTCAATGATCATTATCCCATGTTTATTGGTGATGACCTGACCGATGAAGCCGGATTCAAAGTCATCAATGCCCTTCACGGCTGCTCAATCAAAGTAGGCCCTGGCCAGACCCTAGCACGGTACAGACTGGAAAACGTCTCTCAAGTTCAGGCCTTCCTGAAAGAATTTTTAAAGGTAATTGAAGTACAAGAACAACAACGATTGGAGAAATCACATGTCTAAACTCATTGTGTTATCAAACCGTGTGAATCTACCTAACCCAGAAAGTATGAAGGCTGGTGGATTGGCTGTTGCATTGCAGGATGCATTGCTAGATATAGGCGGTATCTGGGTTGGATGGAATGGCTCCAGAGTTGACCAGAACAAGGAACAGAAATTTCAGATTCTGAAACATCAGAATGTGGAATATCATACCAGTGCACTGAGCGAAGCCCAGTACCAGGGTTATTATTGTGGTTTTTCTAATAATGCCTTATGGCCGTTAATGCATGACCAGCATCAACGTGTTGAATATCAGCCGCAGGATTTTAAAACCTATAAAGATGTCAATTTGCGTTTTGCCAAACACCTGAAACAGGTGGCTTCACCACATGACATCATCTGGATTCATGATTATCATTTTCTGAGTGTTGCGCATTACTGTCGTAAATTAGGTATGCGCAACCGGATTGGGTTCTTCCTGCATATTCCTTTCCCCGAACTAAAACTTTGGCAAACGCTGCCTCCTTATCAGGAACTGGCCCGACATCTGGGAGATTTTGATGTCATCGGTCTGCAAACTCCACGCGATCAGGCCAACTGTATTGATTTCCTGGAACAGGTATTAAATATCCAGCATTGCAATGATGAAATCCTGAGTTATCAGTCTAAACGGATTTATGTGAAAGCTTATCCAATCGGTGTACACCCGGCGCAGATTCAGAAGCAGGCTGCTGAAAGCCAAGTCACTGACCTGCCCTTTGATCTGGATAAAGCACATGCCCATAAGACCATTATTTCGGTTGACCGGATTGATTACAGTAAAGGGCTGCTGGAGAAAATTCATGCATTCCAGGAGTTGCTGGATGAACAGCCTGAATTTAAAAATCAGTTCCAGCAATTACAGATTGCCTGCCCATGTCGACTAGATGTGAACAGCTATAAAAAACTTTATGAACAGTTCCAGGCTGCGGTGCAGAATTTAAACCATCAGCATGGCAATGCAGACTGGCTGCCTTTTGACTGTAGCTATGACACTTTGGGTCATGAAGCCCTGATGCAGCTCTATCGTAAGGCGGATATTTGCTGGGTGAATTCAATCCGTGACGGGATGAATCTGGTCGCCAAAGAATATATTGCTGCGCAAGATCCATTAGATCCAGGCGTATTGATTCTGTCTAAATATGCCGGGGCTGCCGAGCAAATGAAGGAAGCCTTACTGGTCGATCCTTATGATCAGGACAGTATGGCCAAAGCCTTGAAAAGAGCCTTGCGTATGCCTAAGTCAGAACGTTTGGAACGTTACCGCTATTTACAGCAAGGCTTAAAGAATTTCGATATCATTCGCTGGCGTGATCAGTTCCTGTCGGACCTGAAAAAATCACAAAGCTTGCGAATTTATCGACCAGTGGCCAAAGGCATCTCGACCCAGTTCAATATGCATGCATAAGTCTGAAAAGCCCATAAAAAACAATAGCTTTATGCTGGTGTTTTATGGTCTAGGCCGGCAATAAGACCTTCTGCTTTTTCTGATTCTTTGTGACCGGCAGTCAGATGGTTCAGGATTACAATGCTCATTAAAGCAACTGCGATGACCGTAAATACTAAACGCAAGCCAATAATTTCACTACCGAAACCTACCAGCGCTGGTCCGATCAATGAACCGGTATAAGCAAATACCGATACATAAGATAATGCTACATGAGAAGCCATAGTTTTTTGACGGCCTGCACGAGAGAACATCAATGGAACAATGTTAGCACTACCTAGACCCAAGATCGCATAACCGGTTAAAACGACTTGCCATACTGGTGCAAAGATCACCATGAATAAGCCTGCTGCAGCCAGTAAAGCACTTAGTAAAATAGTGATTTTTTCACCCAAGCTTTGAATGATGAGATGACCGCTAAAACGTCCAAGAACCATTAAGCCAGCAAAGAAACTATAAGCCAAACCGGTATGCGCTGCAGGTACATTAAACTGGGTTGCCAGATAAATACCGCTCCAGTCCATTGCTGCACCTTCAGACAGGAAAGATACAAAACAGATCAGGCCAATACCTAAAATTGCGAATGTTGGTAGCGCTTTTTTCGCAGGTTTTGCTGTAGCTGTATTAGTTTCTTCTGTAGTTGATGACTGACCACCTAAGCAGAATGGAATTGCCAGCATCGCAATCGCAAGCAACATCACACTTACGACCAGTGTGCCAGTTAAAGGTGCCAGACCAAATCCCATTAACGTGGTCATGCCCAATACACCGACCAGACCACCCAAGCTACATACGCCATGGAAACCAGACATCAAGCTTTTATCCATGAGTTTTTCAATCTGGGCAGCCTGAATATTTACGGTTACCCCCAAGGCACCAGCACTGGCACCAAAGAAAAACAAGGTAATTGCCATCATCAAGCTGGTAGGACTAATCGCTAGCGCTGGCAAGATGAACAGAAATGCAGCCAGAATAACAGCCAGTACTGTACGGCAACCAAACTTACTTGCCATACGACCTGCCAATGGCATTGCCAGCATTGAGCCAACTCCGGCACATAGCAAAAGCAAACCAAAGTCAGCATGATTCAGTAATAAGCGCTGCTGCGCATAAGGAATTAATGGCGCCCAGGCAGCTGTACTAAAACCTAGACTAAAAAAACACAGTGCAGTGGCGATTTTCTGCCAGAGATACGGTGATGGAGACTGAAGACGAGAAATTAACTGTGAATTTAACATTGTCATTCCAAAAGAAAGAGCTCAGGCATCCATTACCGATCATCCATAGAAAAACCCCGCGGACTTATAGCTGAAAAATATAAGTAGCAGGGCTTAATTTGTGTGAATTATAAACAGAATTTTTCTAAATGAAATAGCTTTTAGAGATGAATTTTTAAATTTTTTACAAGTAATTGATTGTATAAAATTTATAATTTTATAGTTTTATTTGTATACGCTGATCGGTTTTTTCATTGCTTCCTGTAACTCAAGCTTTTGTAAAAAACAGGCGAAACCTTCAGCAACTTTTGACCGTAGACGGCTACTGGTTGTTACCCTTAATTGATTGGACCAGGTAATGTTGACTCCTGCCTGTTGTAAACGGCGAACAAAGTCGACATCTTCATGACAATCTAGCTGGCTAAATCCGTTAGAATTATTATATACACTTGTTTTAAAACATAAATTTGCACCATGAATATTCCGATGATCCATTTTGTCCTGATAGTGGCCTAAATATTTTAGTCGGGCTTCCAAGCTTAAATTTTTCCATTCGTCCACTTCAACGACCCCACAAATTGCGTCAGTGGGTTGGTGCTTCCACATGGCTTTGAACCAGTCTTCCTGTACACTTGAATCCGCATCAGTACAACAGATCCAGTCGCATCCTTGTTCAATTACTTTTTGAATTCCTAAATGACGGGTCTTACCCACCGAACGAAAATTACAACTAATGACTTCTATGCCCAGTTGCACCGCTTTGATCGCGGTTTGATCGGTACAACTGTCTAAGACAACTAAAATCTTAATCTCGGGAATATTTTCTGATGAACCAAGGTATTGATAAAATTCAAATTGTGCTTTTTTTAAGGCCAGCAGGCAGCGTTCTATATAGGCTTCTTCATTACAGGCAGGAATAACCACGCCAATTTTATTCATTTAAGGCCCTCTTGCTCTGCCACAGACTGTGGGCTATTCATCCAGACATCAATCAGAAAATCAGGTTCCTGTAGTTGTGAACACTTTCTATAAGGTAAGTGTGCATTTAGATGGTCATGAATATCATCACCAGTAAAGCTAAAACCTGAAATTGATGCCCGCCAGTGACAAGCCAGAATACAGCCTTCTGCATCAAGGGCGTGCTGCAGCCAGTGGGTCAATTTCTCTAAAGCGGCCTGATCCAGATAATATAAAACCTCACTCAGTACAATTAGCTGGAACTTACGCTCTGGCAAGTCTTCCGGAACAACGCCTTGGACAAAACTGACATGAGAATAATCTTGCAGACGTTGTTGCGCCAGCCGGATCGCTGTCGTATTGGCATCCAGACAGATGAGTTCTCCGGTATGAGGAGCTAGTTCCTGACTTAACATGCCATTACTACAACCGATTTCTATGGCAGATTCAAAATGCAGTTTGGGCAAGAGTGCTTTACAAATTTGACGTTTACGCTGTTCATACCAGCGCTGTTCATAATGCCATGGATCTCCCTGATTCAACGCATATAAAGCATCAAAATAGGCATGATCATAAGTTGATTTACTGTTCATACAGATAAACCTCCCATGGCTGTAAAACACGCTCTAATGCATGCTCAGGGACAATCGGTGCCTGTTCTGTCGTCGGATCATTCTCAATCTGACTTTTGAAACATCGTGCAGCTCGGGCTTTACATTTTAATTCTTCATCTGTCAGCCTGAGTTTGTGCGCAACCGTCCAAGGAATTCGGGTATCTCCTGGTGTGGCCCAGTGCCACGCCCAGATTAAAACTTGAATATATGGTAACTGTAGCTCAGTGGCGAGTTGCTGGACGACCTGCCCAGTTATTTCATGATCTGGATGTCCATCATGAACAAAAGTCGTGACCAATACATCATTAGGCTGTAAATATGAATACAATTGCTGTTTGAGCAAGTCTCGCTGCTCAGCCACTTTTCCATCCTGAATATCCAAAGCAATCCGAAGAACTGGCTGTTCTAAGGACAATTCTTCGAGAGCCTGACGCGTTTCTGCTGGACGAATCTGGTTCAGTTCTTCTGGCGTATACAGACTCGAACCGGGATGGCTGGCCGTTCCATTAGTCACTGCAAACAGTACAATCTTATAGCCGAGTTTATCCAGACGTTGCATCAGTCCGCCACATCCCAGAATTTCATCATCCGGATGCGGTGCCACAATACAGACTCTGGCATCTGCAGGAATTACACTGGAAATATCAAATTCTGACATCTGTTGCAGTATTTCGCAGTTACGCCATTCTTCCACCCGTGTCCCCTCCCCATGGATCACACGATCTTCGACAACCTCATGTTTTAAAGTGCCCATAGTTCTTCCTCCTGTGCGCTTAGTTCTCCAATACGCTCAAGATCAAAAGCAGCATGGCTTTGACGGATAAATACCGGCAGATCTGCTGCGAGCTGGGCAAAATAAGAATTGGTACAATAAGGCGCTGCGCCAAGCGCTTTTCCAACCTGGTTGAGTACATTTAATGCAGTAGCTTCAACCTGCGCGCGCAAAGCCTGAATCTGAAGTTGATGAGGAAATTTAGGTTGCTGGTCTATCAATTCTGCAACCCGATAGAACAAAGCCTGGGTAGCTAAAAGATCACGGCTGATTTCACCCAGATACATAGCTTTATACATATGTGGTTTTCTTAACTGTTCTTGCTGCAGATATTCAGCAAGAGCTACTGTCGCACCATACCAGCAAGTGGCAACGCCTGCTGCTCCATGCCAGAATCCTACCCGATCCAGATAAGCATGTGGATCGGCAACTTTTTTGACAGGGACCTGATTAAATTCAAGCTGAGCCGTGGACGTATGCTGCATTCCCACAGCTTGCCAGACAGTATGGTCATGCTGAATACCGGGCTGCCGCATATCTACAATTAATAACTGAGAGCGATTTTTTTCATCCCGATACGTCAGTAAGCCTGACTCTACCCAGCTAGAAGCGGAACACCAGGTCTTGATGCCAGTCAGCTTGCCTTCATCCAGCTGCAATGGCTGAGGCCCACCTTCTGCTGCCCAGACTGCCCAGAGCTGATGAGGATTTGCCGGAATATTTAATTCATGCAGAATTGCGAGTGCATCCAGATGCGACTCAAATATTTTACCCAGACTTAAATTGGTTGCCGAGATCTGGCTTAAAATTTGCCAGCGTTTTAAAGTTTCCCCTGATGCAGGAAAAGGAACCTGATCCGAAAGTTGCACCAGTTCCTTCAAAGTCATTTGAATATTTTCTTTAGGTTCTAATGATGAATTTTTAAATCTTTCTAATATTGAACTGAGGTCCATAAAAGTGCTTCCTCAAAAATATCGATATTGTGGTCATTTGATGAAAGCCAGCTAAGGAAAAAGTCTTTTCATCTGTTTTAAACGGGTCATTAGTCCTAGTACCTTACGGCGCGCCATAATTTCTTCTTCACTAAAAGGCAACTCTTCTCTGAGTTGACTCATAGGTAGATGGTTATGTTCGATCAGATAAATATCCTGCTCCCTGCTCCATTGCGCATTTTGCATCTGTGCCAGTAATTTTTTAGGATCTGGTCTCGCCATAAAAGTTTTATCCCTTGAAATAGAGAATAGAAGCCGAAGCTTCTATTCTCATGGTATTTATGCAGGAATAGTTTCTGCAATCAATTCACGCGCCCAAACACGGTGATTCATGATCAAGGTCTTGAAGCTATCTTGCACAGTATCGAATTGAGAATTTGCTAAAGTACCTTCATCACTAATCAGTTTTAGATCTTCAATCAGCTGACCTTTATCTCCCAAGAAGACAATCGGTTTCAGATGCTTATAAGCCTCAAGCAGATAGTGAGTCGCGATACCATCTTTCAGCACCATGTCATAGTTATCGCCATCGACAATAACCACAGCATCATAGGCAATTGACGGTTCAGCTTTCTGCATACCATCAGATGGGATCACTGTACCTTGCTGGCTCAGAACTGGTCCTGGACGAGGTGTTAACACATCAGCCACAGCACTCTCTGATTCAGCCCAAGCCTGTACAGCTTTAATACTGGCTTCATTGGCTTTGTCATGTGCCAGAATTGCGATTTTACGTGCCTTAATATCGGCAGGTTTAAACGCTTCAAAAGACAGGCGCTTAGAAATCAGAACATCAGGCAGTTTTGCGGCTTTTTTCTCAGCTGGGATTTCAATACCTAATTGATCCGCGACCTGTTGAGCCAGCGTCAAGTCAATATTGCACAGCACTTCGAGAACTTCACGTTCACGGATATTTTGGCGTTGCACTTTACTCAGTTCGAAGACATAGGCATCAATAATATGCTTCTGCTCATGCGGTGCCTGGCTTTGATAGAATAAACGAGCATGAGTGAAGTGATCGTTAAAGGACTCACTACGCTGGCGGATTTTATGACCGTCAATACGCTCCTGATAGCTTTCAAAACCACCTGCCTGAGTCGCACCTGGCGCTTCAGCTGGCCAGTTATCATCAATCGAGTTTGGTTCGTAGTTGGCCTGTCCGGTGTGAATAAGACGTTGATGCAGACCATCACGCTGATTGTTATGGAATGGGCACACCGGCTTATTAATTGGAATCTGATGGAAGTTTGGACCACCCAAGCGGCTCAGCTGAGTATCAGTATAAGAGAACAGTCGGGCCTGTAGTAGCGGGTCGTTGGTAAAGTCAATACCAGGAACCACGTGACCTGGACAGAAAGCAACCTGCTCAGTTTCACCGAAGAAATAATCAACATTACGGTTCAACACCATACGGCCAATTGGAGTCACTGGAACCAGTTCTTCCGGAATGATTTTGGTTGCATCCAGCAAGTCAAAATCAAATTTCATCTCATCTTCTTCAGGAACGATCTGTACGCCTAATTCCCATTCCGGGTAATTACCGGAAGCAATCGCTTCATACAGGTCACGACGATGGAAATCCGGATCCTTACCTGCCAGTTTTTGCGCTTCATCCCATACCAGCTGTGTCAAACCTTGTTTAGGCGTCCAGTGGAACTTCACAAAGACAGCTTTATTTTCGGCATTGATGAAACGGAAGGTATGCACCCCAAAACCTTGAATCGAGCGTAAATTACGTGGAATAGCACGATCCGACATTGCCCACATCACCGCATGTGCAGATTCAGGTACAAGAGAGACAAAGTCCCAGAAAGTATCATGTGCTGACGCACCTGATGGAATCTCGGTTTGTGGTTCAGGTTTCAGCGCATGGACAAAATCAGGGAACTTGATGCCATCCTGAATAAAGAATACTGGCGCATCGTTGGCCACCAGGTCAAAGTTACCTTCATCCGTATAAAACTTAGTCGCAAAACCACGAATATCACGTACCGTATCTGCTGAACCGCGAGGACCTTGTACTGTAGAGAATCGAACAAAGACTGGAGTCTGGGCACCGGTATTGGTTAGAAACCCGGCTTTAGTCCATTTTTCATTGCCTGGATAAGCTTCAAAAAAACCATGTGCCCCAACACCACGTGCATGCACAATTCGCTCTGGAATACGCTCATGATCAAAATGGGTAATCTTTTCACGGAGAATAAAATCCTCCATTAAAGTTGCCCCACGAACACCCGCTTTTAGACTGTTCTGGTTATCCGAAATTTTGACACCTTGGTTAGTAGTCAGTGTCTGTTCGGTGGAGTCACTACGATATGCATCAAGCTGCTCACTTTTTTTATTGGTATTCTGCTTATCTAAACCATTTTTACCTGCGGCTGGACTGTTCGCCTTAATTTTCATGACATTTTCCTTGCTGATCTTGAGTTTAGTGAAGTCTTTTTTTGCCTATCTCAAATTCGCTTGAGTTTTATTCAACATCTTGGCGTTTTTACAGAAAAATAAAGTTCCACTTTTATCTGCATGCGGTGAGCTGTTGCTGAGTATGAAAATCTTTTTATTGATTTCGTCTGTATCCCTAACATAACGAGATTTGACGAATACATTGCTGAGTCTTTGTAGTGGCTTGTTTAATAAAGGCACAGTTCTGTTATTTTTCTTAACCACACAGTTTTCTTGCCGAGTAACGATCACAAAGTTCGAAAAATTTAAAGCTGATAGTTTTTACTAAAAGATAAAATCATGAAATAAAGGCTTAATCATCTAAAAATGAAAACAAGTTTTTAAAAAACTGATCCAGACATTTGAGTTTTATAAGGCAAAATTAATTTCTTTATACAGTTACAATCCTGTCACCAGGCTATACAGAACGCCTATACTTATATCTTTGCCCGTCCTATAAACTATATAACTCAGAAGTACTTAAAATTATTTCCACATATAAATAGTGGCAAAAATCTATTTCATATAAAAGGTCATGCTGCCAAGATTTCCTATCTTTTCAGCCATGACTGGCAAACTTCTATTTTAAAAGATATCTCTCTACAAAATTGTTAAGGAGTAAAACATGGGCTCTTCAGAAAAAAATGCTAAAGCTATGAAAATTGATATTGGTATTTCTTACGAAGACCGTGCCAAAATCGTCGAAGGTCTATCTAAATTATTGGCAGACAGCTATACCCTCTATTTAATGACCCACAACTTTCACTGGAATGTCACCGGACCACAGTTCAATAGTCTGCACAGCATGTTTATGACCCAATATACCGAACAGTGGAATGCTCTTGATCTGATTGCAGAACGTATCCGGGCCTTAGGCTTTGCCGCACCCGGCACTTACCAGCAATTTGTTAAGCTGACTGCTATTAAAGAAGTAGAAGGTGTACCAGATGCCCAAGAAATGTTGCGTTTATTGGTAAATGCTCATGAAACGGTAGCTCGTACCGCACGCAATCTTTTTGAAGTTGTTGATGAAGTCAACGATCAACCGACTGCAGATTTAATCACGCAACGTCTTGATGTGCATGAAAAAACAGCCTGGATGTTAAGAAGTACTTTAGAGTAATTAACTTTTCTCATTGAGAAAATAACTGTAAAATCAGAAAATTAGCTTTTTCTAGAACAAATAAGTGCTCAAATTTAAGTCATATCCTTTTGAGCACTTATTTATCTCACCTTCCACCCTATAGTGAAGGCTTTGAAAAATAAATATTTACCTTTTAAGAAATTATTTTTTAATCAATAAATCTTTATTTATTATCTATTTAATTATATTAGCTTAGATAGGGAATTTGGCTTTTAAATAAAAATTTCTTATATTATAAAAATATAATTTTTACTAAATCAGCATTTAATCACTTTTTTTGATCTCAGTCTTTTTCCATATCTTTTAAATATATTGAACAAATGGACCAAACCATTTCTGCTTACAAAATAAGCAACAGATTAAGCTTCAAAAATGCTTACAAACTGAATATTATTCATCTAAAATAGAGAACCACATCACATAATATAATTATTGAAATATATTGTATACATTTTGTATTTCTGAAAGATTCAGGGGATTAAGTTATGAGTGTTCAAAAGCTGCTCATTTCACTCAAACTTAATTTACGTAAATTGATTTTAATCCTTTTACTTGTGAGTCTGGTGATTCTTTTTTCAATTACATTGATTGTGAGCAATGTAATTCACCGACAGCAACTGATTAATAATTCTCTTGCAACTAATTATGAGTATGCAGCTAAAGTTGCTTCTATTTCTGATTTATATTTTAAAAATATATTTAATGATTTAAGCCTCAGTGCCAATATTATTAAGAATGGCTTTCATAATGAGCAGTTATTAAAAACTGAATTAAACAGATTGATTCAACAATCTAATTCTTTTAGCAGTGTTTTGATCAGCGATGCAGATGGTCATGTCATCGAATATGCGCCTGAAATCTTGAAATTAGATAAAGTTGCGATTATCCGGTCTTTGGGCTTTAGCAAATCACTCGAATCAAAGAAGCCTTATATTTCCTCACCCTATTATTCATTAAAAGGTAATCTGGTCGTCCTGGTTAGTTTTCCCATCTTTGATCAGAATAATAAATACCAAGGCTTTATTGCAGGGTTTATCTATTTACATGAAGAATCCTTATTAAAGACACTTTTAAGCGAAAATTATGGTTATAAAAATAGCTACTTATATGTTTTTGATAAAGAACATAAAATTATTTATCATCCAGAAAGAGAGAGAATTGGAAAAACATTCCAACACAATACCGGTTTAGCTTATATGGAGTCTCATAGCTCAGGTAAAATAAAATTAAACAACGATATGGGAGTTAGCGAACTAGCAAGTTTTGCAAAAATTCCTACGACTAACTGGACCGTGGTGTTTCAGCAGCCTACAGAAGATTTATTCGCCCAAGCCCGTCTTCTTGCCTACAAAGTAATTGGCACAATTTTTGTTATCTATATTATTATCTTTTTAATCATCTGGCGTATTTCAAAATCTATTACCTCTCCATTAAATGATCTTGCCAAAATGGCAAGTCATTTGAATGATCCAGGTATCACTGAAAAGATTAATCATATTACGCCTTGGTATTTTGAAGTTTTTAAATTCAAGAGATCCCTATTATCTAGTGTAAACGTTTTTAATCAGGAGATTGAAGAACTTAAACAGGATACTTTAACCGATCCTTTAACCGGCTTTTATAATCGTCGTGGCTTTGAACTATTTTTAAATGATTTAATTAGCAATAAAACTTATTTTGCTGTGGTGGTTTTGGATATTGACTATTTCAAGAAAATTAATGATCGTCATGGGCATGATATGGGTGATGTGGTATTAACCAAAGTTGCCGGATTTATTCGGGAAAGTTTTCGTGAACAGGATATTTGCTGTCGCGTTGGTGGTGAAGAATTTATTATTCTTGCGCCAGTCAAAGAGATTTCACATGCAACTAAAATCGCTGAAAGATTAAGACATAAACTGGCATCGACTTATTTACTTGAAGTAGGAATAGTCACTGCTTCACTCGGTATTGCACACTGGCCTTTAACTTCGTCTGATATCAAAGAAGTTTTAAAACAAGCAGATACGAATTTATATCAAGCCAAACATTTAGGGAGAAATCGTGTGGTGACAGGTGAAAAAAGTGCTCAGTTATAATATTTTTATACAGTTATTAAGTAGATAATTTAAATATATTATTTTGTTATTGTGTTATGGGGTTTAGATCTTTTATTCAAAAAAACAGTATAATTTCTCTAATACTTCTAGGTTTATATAGAGGTTTATACTTAAGGATACAATATGACTTCTTTTTATAATGGAGGCACCAGCCAAGAGATTTTTAATCTGATTGGTCAAGCTGCTGCCTTAGAGGATATCATAGATGCGATTACCGCATGGTTAGGGGACAAAATCCCGGATGCACTGGTATCTGTCATGTTGTATTCGGAACAGGAACAAACGCTTAATTTAATAAAAGAACCAGCCTATTTTTCCAGAGAATATGTAGAAGCTTCAAAAGATCTAAAAATCGGCCCGAATGTTGGCGCTTGTGGTGCAGCTGCATATCATCGTCGTTTAGTGGTCTGTGAGGATTTACTCAATGATCCGAACTGGGTCGCATATAAAGATCTGGTTAAACAAAATGGTTTAAGAGCCTGCTGGTCGGTACCAATTGCCAACGGGAGTGGCAAACTTTTTGGCTCTTTTGGTACTTATTATCGTTCGATCAAGTCTCCTACTCCCAATGAAATTGACCTGCTGCAATATGCAGCTTCGCTGATCGCCTTAACCTTTGAGCTGTATGAAGAACGCAAAAAACGAAATCAGCTCAAAGATAAATATCAGTCATTTTTCTCTTTTCATCCCGATGCAATTTTTGAGCACAATCTGGATGGCAATATTGTAGATGCCAATCTGGCCACCAAATTTTTTAACGAAGTTGGTGTTAAATCGCATATCGGAACTAAAATTGATCATTTTATTGAACCTGAACATCGCCCTCTTGCCTTAGAAGCCTTTGAGCAGGCCAAGCATGGCTTGACTGGACATCTTGAAGTTCAGGCACATAACTCGGCAGGACAGAAATACTGGCTCGATTTAACTTTTTTGCCAATTAAAGTGAATGAGGAAATTGTCGGTATTTTTAGCGTGGCACGCGACATTACTGAACGTTATCAAAACAATGAAATGCTGCGCTTAATGAAACGTAGTGTCGATGCAAATCCGCATGGCATTATTTTAACCTCGGCAGAAAATGACCAGCCTATTGAATATGTTAATCCGGCCTTTGAGCAGATTACCGGTTATAGCCTGGAAGAACTCAAAGGAAAAAATTGCCGCATCTTGCAGGGACCTGATACTTCCGCGGAAAGCGTCCAGCAAATCAGCGAAGCCATTCAGAATAAATCTGAAATCAAGATTGTCCTGAAAAATTATCGTAAGGATGGACACTGGTTCTGGAACAAGCTGAATCTCGGCCCGGTCTTTGATGATAATCATAAATGCACTCATTTTATTGCCATTCAACAGGATGTGAGTCAGCATGTTGCCCAGCAAGAACTAATCGCTTATCAGGAATCACATGACCATTTAACCGGCTTTATCAACAATAAGCTGTTTGAAGAAGTGGTTCAGGAAAAACTGCATCTAGCGCAGAGTGGTTCTGCAAATCTAGTGCTTTTATATCTGGATCTGGATGATTTTGAACCTTTGAATCAAAGCCTCGGTCATGATATTGGCGATAAAATTTTAAAACTAGTGGGCAATCGTCTGAGCCAAAACCTGGAGCCGGAAGATGTAATTTCCAGATTTTCAGGAGATGAGTTTGCAATTTTATTAACTCAAATGAATGATCTCAAGCAAGTTGCTGTACGTGCCGAAGAAATCATCGCCGGATTATCTCAGCCTTTCCATGTGGATGGCTATGATATTCACCTGAGTGCAAGTATCGGTGTCGCTGATGCTGATCCCGACATCAAATGCGTTAAGCAGTTTATCAATGCAGCCAAGGATGCCATGCGTGATGCTAATGCCGAAGGGGGTAATACTTGGCACTGGTATAATTTCACGAAAGAGCCTTTACCGAAGGTAGATTATGTACAGCTTCGTCATGAACTGATGGTCGCTCTGCATGAACAGCAGTTTAAACTGTTTTATCAGCCGATTCTGGACAGTGAAACGGGCAAGGTCAAATGTCTGGAAGCTTTGATCCGCTGGCAACATCCAGAAAAAGGCTTTATTTCTCCTGCCGATTTCATTCCTTTTGCAGAAAGGACCGGGCAAATCGTCTCAATTGGCGAATGGGTACTTAGACAGGCCTGTGAGGAAGTTAAAGCCTGGAATATGCAGCATGAGACTCAAATTTCGGTTGCCGTCAATCTATCTCCTTTACAGTTTAAAAGAAGTGGATTCCTGAGTGATCTCCAGCAATTATTAGCGGAAATTGAATTCCCGCATGAGTTACTAAAACTCGAAGTGACTGAAAGCATGCTGATTGCCAGCGGTGATAAGTCCATTGAGATCTTAAAAAATGTCCGGGCTTTGGGCATTAAAGTTTCGGTGGATGACTTTGGCACTGGTTATTCGAGTTTAAGTTATTTACGTAGTCTTCCGATCGATGAAATCAAACTGGATCGTAGCTTTGTTCAGCATTTACCTGGCAATCCACGAGATGAGGCCATTATTGAAGCCATAATTACCCTAGCGCATAAGCTGGATCTGGAAGTCGTTGCGGAAGGAATTGAGAATCCTGAACAGGCTGAGTGTTTAAAATCACATCATTGTGATTATCTGCAAGGTTTTTACTATGCAAAACCTGCCCGGCTCAATCAGCTAGAGTTAATCAGTTTCTGATTAATGTTCCCTGTTTGAGCAGTACAGTTTCAGCTTCTAAGTAAGCTAACTCTTCTAAATGATGGGTCACATAAATCATCGGTAAATTCAGCTCATCTTTGATCCGTTTTAGAAAAGGTAAAATCTGCTGTTTTAACTGTTGATCCAGTCCCGTTAAAGGTTCATCTAGTAGCAACAAATTTGGTGAAGACAATAATGCCCGACCAATAGAAACGCGCTGCGCTTCTCCACCTGATAGCTGATGGGCTTTGCGATAAATTAGAGGCTTTAATTCTAATAATTCCACGATGTCTTCAAACTGGAATTTTCGATCTGCTTTAGATATCAGTTTTTCTGCATAACATAGGTTCTGCTGCACATTCATATGTGGAAACAGCAAAGCATTCTGGAAAACTAATGCAATCTTGCGCTGATGCATTGGAATATTAATTTTCTTTTCTATATTGGTTAAATCCTGCTGATTAAACTGAATATATCCTTGGTCAGGTTTTAATAGTCCAACAATATTTTTGAGTAAAGTACTTTTTCCGCTTCCAGATGCACCCACGATCCCTAACAGTTGCTGCGACATTTCCAGTTTAATATTCAATCTGAAATCGGCTTGTTGATATTGAAAATCACATTTCAACATTTCAGCCTCCCAATTTCCGTTGATAGTTTTGCAAAATAAAATAATTGGCAATTAAGGCTGTAAATGCCAAGAAAATAGATAAAGTTACCAAACGCATCGCCATTTCTTCACCATTCGGTTGTTGCAATAAGGAATAAATTGCGATGGGAATAGTGCGGGTTTCATCCGGTATATTGCCTACAAAAGTAATGGTGGCGCCAAATTCACCCAGACTGCGGCTAAAACATAAGATGCTGCCAATCAGCATACCGGGAATCGCCAGAGGTAAATTGATACTCCAAAACACTTTCCACGGTGCTGCTCCCAATGAACCTGCGATATGTTCGAGTTGCTGATTCATGAGCTGAAATGACAAACGGATCGGTTGCACCATCAGCGGAAATGCCACAATCATCGAGGCCAATACCGCCCCTTTCCAGTTAAATGACAGTTGTAGCCCGAGTGTATTGAGATATTGGCCAATCATGCCTTGATTACCAAACAGTATCAGAAGCAGATAACCCAAAACCACAGGTGGCAGCACCATCGGCAATTGCAAACATGCTTCGACCAGAAACTTAAGCCGAAATTCATATCTGGCCAAAACCCAAGCCAATGCTACTGCAAAAGGTAAACAGAATAAGGTCGCAAAGCTGGCCACCTTGGCAGACAGGTAGAGCGCACTGAGTTCTTCTGGACTTAACATCTTGCAGTTATTTCTCCAGCCATTGTCTAGGGGTTCAGCCTAAATCCATATTTTTGAAAGATGGCTTTAGCCTGCGCACTTTTTTGTATAAATTGTTCAAATTGCACTGCTTCTTTATTCTGTGCGCCTTGCCATGTCAAAGCTAAAGGATAAATAATCGGACTATGTAAATTTGCTGGGAAAGTACCGATGATTTTTACTTTTCGGCTGATCAAGGCATCAGTTTTATAGACAATCCCAACTTCACACTCGCCACGTTCGACAAAAGCCAAAGCCGAGCGCACATCATCCGTTCCAACAATTCGTCCTTTTAAGCCATTTAACCAGTTCAGTTTGGTCAGACTTTGCTTGGTATATTTTCCGGCAGGCACTGATTCCATTTGCCCGGTACATACATAACCTTTAAAGGACTGGGCAAAATTAAAACTGGACTGGGGTTTAAAATGAATATTCAGATGTTTCGGGCTGATCGCCACTAACTGATTTAACAGGATGGGATGAACTGAACTGGAATTTATAAGTTTCTTGTGTACCAGATAATTCATCCAATCCTGATCAGCTGAAAAGTATAGATCACTACTAGCTCCTGCTTCGATCTGTTTGGCTAAAGCAGAAGATGCACCAAATACGGAAATAATCTTAGTTTGTGGATGTTGGGCTTGGTAAATCCTGGAAATTTCGGTCACAGCATTATTTAGACTCGCTGCGGCGTAAACCTTCACTGTTCCTGCATGGACTGAGGAAAACATCATGGCAATGCACATGGATAAAAACAGAGATTTTTTCATGTGCATCTACCCTTATCAATGAATAAATAAGCCTTGAACAAGATCCCCTTCTTTCAGGCTTTTTCCTGCCGGAATGCGAACCAGACAATTGGCCTGCATGAGATTGCTCAGCATATGTGATTGCTGCTTAGACAGACTTTTAACTCGTAAAACCGACTGCTCAAAGCTGGCAGACATTCTTAAAAAGCGCTCTCTGGCATTCATTTTCAGATCATGGGTGAGTACAGCATTAAACCAGTTCGGCTGAGATTTGTGTCCTTGTAAGGCATTTAATAAAGTTGCGGTGTAGATCTGCATGCCCACATACACTGCTGCGGGATTGCCCGGCAAACCCAGCAGATAACAATGTGAACTATCATTGCGCTGTAGCTGGGCAAAGAACATCGGCTTGCCCGGCTTCTGTTTTACTTTCCAGAATATCTGGTCGAAACCTAAATTTAGTGCTACAGGCCGAATGAAATCATAATCTCCGACAGATACACCGCCCGTGGTTAAAATCAGGTCATGGCTTGCTGATAATTCTTGAATGAGATCCCATACTGCCGCTTCAGTATCTGCAACATGAAAAATCTCAACCTGCTGCCCAGCTTGCTGAAACCAGGCTTCAATCAGGGGACCGTTGGCATCAAAAATTTTACCCGCTGCAAAATCCTCGATACTTTCAGCAACTTCATCACCTGTAATGACCACAGCCACTTTAGGATATTGAAAAACCTTAACAGTATTGATCCCCGCCATGCTTAAAGAGGCAATTGCACCGACTGACAGCTGCTGACCTTTATTGGCCAATAATTGCCCGACTGAAATTTCTTCGCCCACATCCCGAATATCGGCATGAATTTTAAGCTGTTCCGTAATTTTGATTCTGGATAAATCAATTGCTTGAACGATTTCCTGACGTGCGACCGTAGTAGTCCCAAGCGGAATTTTAGCGCCGGTAAAAATCCTGACTGCCTGACCATCCTGAAGTTGCAGCTCATCCTGTTGCCCTGCCCGAATTTCACCGATAAGCTGAAACTCACTTTCTGGTTCAATTGCAGCTTGGGTACACAGTGCATAACCATCTACGGCACTTTGCGAAAATAACGGTAAATTAATCCCAGAATAAATATCTTCTGCCAGATAACGATTCAGGGCCTGATTCAACTTCAGTCGTTCAGTTGCTAACACTTGAGTATGCTGCAAAATCAATTCTAAAGCCTGATCTACTGTAATCAGACCATGGTCTGCTCCGCATCCAGACATTATTGATAACCACCTTGATGTGGAATATTTTTCTGCACATCAAATAAATGTACCAACGCTGGTAGTACAGCAATTAAAGATTCTTTAGCCCCTTGTCGGCTGCCCGGTAAAGTCATTACCAAACTGTTATCAATATAGCCCGCAACGCCACGACTTAAAGCTGCATACGGCGTGCGTTTCTGGCCGAAACTGCGTGAAGCTTCCATGAGTCCAGGAATTTCCCGTTTCAGTAAAGGCTGTAAAGTTTCAACTGTTAGATCTTTAGGACCTAAGCCTGTTCCACCTACAGTCAGGATCAATGGATAGTCATTTTTCTGTTGATGAACCAATGCCAATAACTGTTCAGGATCATCTGGAATTACCTGATAGGCAATATTTTCAAAATTGGCTTCTTGTAATATTTCCAGGACATTTTGCCCTGCTGTATCCGGTTTTTTACCGGCAGCGACTGTATCTGAAAGCACAATGATGGATGCTGGCAAGGCTTCTTTTAAGACACGGGTAAAATGCGATTTACCGCCTTTTTTCTTTTGCAATTTACATTGATCCAGACATAAGTCTTCCGGTTCACAATGTGGTTTGAGCATGTCATAGAGGGTTAATCCAGCCAGACTAACGGCAGTCAAGGCTTCCATTTCCACACCAGTTGGACCAATAGTCTCTACTGTGGCAATAATTTCGACATGTGCATCAAACAGTTCATATTCCACATCTGCACGATAAATTGGTAAGGGATGACAAAGTGGAATCAGTTCATCGGTTCGTTTAGCCCCTAAGATTCCGGCGATGCGAGCTGTCTTTAGAGCATCACCTTTTTCCGTATTGCCATTTCGTAATAACTCAATGCAATGTGGCGGTGCATGCAGAATCCCTGTAGCTACTGCAGTCCGATAACTTTCTGCTTTCATCCCGACATTTTTCATTGCATGTTCCTATAGTTCATTTCTTCTTAAAACGTGTGTCTGTTCTGACTTATATCGGCCATTGATAGATGAATGGTGTATTCTCTTTGGCATGATGACAATGTTGATGCGTCTCATCTGAATGTTTTGGATGATGATGCATGTGAGCAGTTTCTACATCTTTACGGATACAACATCCCTCAACATATTGACTGCTGCCATCCATATAAAACTCTTCTTTCCAGACTGGCACCTCATGTTTGACCCGCTCTACTGCTTCCTCACAAGCAGCAAAAGCCTCATGTCGATGTGCAGCATAAGCAATTGCAATAATGGCTTTTTCACCAATATCTAATGCCCCAATTCGATGAATCACCCGCACATAGGACACGCCGTATTTGGCCTGGATTTCCTGTTCAATCTGGCGAATCATTTTTTCTGCAACAGGTGCATAGGCCGTATATTTCAGTGCCTTGACTGCTTTACCTTCATGGTGATTGCGTACCGTTCCAATAAATACTCCAACTCCACCACATTCAGGAAAAGACTGGATCGGATCAAAACTTTCCAGATCTAAAGTAGTATCTTGAATCCTAGAAAATTGCTTGAATTCGCTCATTTCAGCCTCCTGCGACAGGTGACAACAGCACCAAAGTACTGTCAGCATTAAGAGGTGTCTGACATGAAATGATGTCTTCACCAATGGCACAGGCACAGCGTTCAATCATGCCAAATGCATCAGGATAATCTTGTCCCACCTGATTCAAAACTTCAGATACGGTACTTTGAGATTTGCAGATAATTTCGAGATCTTGCGGTAACTGTCGCTCTACCGCACCGAAGGCTTCAATTCTGATTCTGATCTGTGACATCTTAGCCTCCTATCATGTGCATACTAATTTTGCGGCTGTTTTGATTCATACTTTGATTTTTTAAACGCTGCTCTATGGCATGAAAGCCCTGTTCTTTGTTCCAGATATATCGGGATAAAGCACCATACAAATTCAACTCACTTAGAGCGACAGATGAATTTAGTGATTTGATTTCCTTTTTAAGATTCAAGCCTTGAGGTGCAAACAGGCAGTTATAAAATTCACCTTGTGCAGTCAATCGCAAGCGGTCACAGCTGCCACAAAATGAATTGGTAATGGTTGAAATAATTCCAATCGGATGGCCATCAATCAGATACTGGCGTGCGGGTTCCGAAGCTGATTGGGCAGAATTATTAGTTTTTTGAGTGAGCGTAAATTCAGTCGCCAAAGTTTCTAAAATGTATTGTTCACTGACTACATGCTCAGTAGACCAATTGTGATCACCATCAAGTGGCATAAATTCGATAAAGCGCAGGACAATGTTTTGCTGAACTGACCAGCGCGCCAATGGCAGGATCTGATCATCATTGATACCCTGCATCAATACGGTATTGATCTTAATCGGTAATCCAGCGACTTGTGCTGCCTGAATTCCTTCCAGCACAGGTGCCAAATCTTTTTGAGTCAGCTGTTTAAACTGATCAGCATCCAGACTGTCCAAACTAATATTCAGGTCATCCAGTCCCGCCTGCTTTAAGGCCTGTGCATATTGTTTTAAGTAATGCGCATTCGTAGTCATGGAAATGCGTTGTAGTCCCAGCTTTTTCAGCGCTTGCAGTTGTTCAACAAAATGCACTACGCCCTGACGCATTAACGGCTCACCACCAGTAATGCGGATATACTGGATGCCATGACGCACCATAAAATCGCAAAATTGATACAGCTCTTCAAAACTGAGCAGATCGTGTTTTTTCATCCATTCAGGATGTTCAGGCATACAATAAACACATTTGAAATTGCAGCGATCGGTCACTGAAATCCTTAGCTTGCGCTTGCCACGACCGAATTGATCGACAAACAAGGCATCATTTTTAAGCTGTGTCATCATATTCATGTTGAACATCCATCTTCAGGCATTGGGTGGGTTGTTGCACACATGCGGTGCGCGAAACTCAAATCGCCCAATCTTGTAATAATTAGAATTGCAATAAGTGTTCCAACTTTGTGCCAAAAGCAAAATATTCAGTTTTTAGTGCAGAAATTTGAGCTGTTGATACTGTTGCAGTTCATCCAGCGAGTTAATACTGTGAAAAAATAGCGCACGATTTTTAAAACGTGCCACTTGTGCGTGCAAATCAGCAAAACAGTGTTTAAGACTGCGCTGTTCCTGTTCAAGATGTAAGTTCAGGGTTGCCAGACTGCTGCGTTTGACCAGACAAAATGGATAAAGTGGCTTGCCGTTAATTTCCACATAGGCCACTTCAGCCAGACTATTTTTGGCTAGAGCCTGGTGTAACTTGAGCAATACTTTGGAAGGAATATAAGTTAGGTCACAAGGGACAAACAGTACATAATCCGACTGCACATGCGACCAGGCACTTTTCATGCCCATTAACGGCCCCTGAAAGCCCGGCTCATCATCTTGATAATAATGAACACTGGGAATAAGTTTCTGGTAAATGGAATAGTCGCGATGGCTGTTAATCCAGACCTGTGCAACATTCGATTTCAGCTGTTGGTGAATCTTGATCAGCTGAATCTGGTCATCGAATTTCTGCAACAGTTTGTTGATGCCATTCATGCGTCTTGCCTGTCCACCCGCCAGAATCACCAGATCAGTACGCGGATAGGCTGTTTTATTATTTTCTCTCTCGGCTCCTTTTTTCATTCTACCGTCTCCAATTGACATGTTTTAATCAGGCCACGGATTTCAGGTAAACACGAACCACAATTCCCTCCCGCTTTTAAACATGCGGTCACCTGTTTTTCATCCGTAATATTTTTAGTTTTAATAGTTTCAATGATGCGGTTTTTACCGACTTTAAAACAGCTACATACTAATGAACCCTCATTATTTGCCATCGACATCGGCTGTCCGGCAAGTAGAGCCTTACGGTGCATAGCACTTAAACGTTCACGTTTAAACAGACTTGCCACCCAGTCGCGGTCCGGCAATAAGGCCTTCGGTGCAATATATAGGCTGGCAATCACATGACCACCCTGAAGTATCACGCTATGACTGATGTGGGCGGTCTGATCTTCAAGATTCAGCCATTCAAAACTTTCATCCTGAAATGGTAATAATTCTTTTAAATGCTCAGTGGTATAGCTAAATTTCTTCCGGTCTGCCAGTTCATAACGTATTGCCTTGCTGGTAGTGATTTTAGTCCACCACACGGTAGCTTCAATCGACGGCTGTACGATTTTTTCAAAGCCTTGACGCACATAAAATACGCCTTGCCACTGACTATAAAATGGATGGATGATAACCGGAGTATGCTTGAATTCTGGCTCACCCGAAATAGCATCCACTACCGGATTCACCAGTTTGCCAATACGCGCATCGGATGCGACCTGATCATTCCAGTGAATGGGTGCAAAGACCTGTCCACGGCGGATATTGTCACTAATAGTCGCACGCAAGACACAATTGCCCCACTGCGATTTCACCTCAACCAATTCACCATCCTGAATCCCATATTTCAAGGCATCATGTGGATGAATTTCACAATACGACTCAGCACGATGGGTACTTAAATTGGCAGAGAGACCGGTACGGCTCATGGTGTGCCACTGATCCCGGATCCGGCCGGTATTGAGAATTAAAGGATACTCACTGGAAACCTGATTTACCGGATCAATCGCTGTGGTGGCAATAAACTTGGCTTTGCCATCCGCATGACTGAACTGGCCTTGAGCAAATAACCGGGCGACAGATTTCGCATCTTGCTGCTTATCCCAAACTGGCCATTGCACCGGATCCAGTTCATCATATTCTTCTGCAGTTAAATTGCTTAAACCTTGCAGGTTGAAATAACGGAAATATGAGGTGTCTGTACGTTTATGCAGTTCGGCATTCTGATAGGCAGAAAGCCCTGCATGCTCCTTAAAGATTTCATAACTATTCTGGAAATCGAAGCCATTAAAGCCCATGTGTTTTGCCACTTGAGCAATGGCCCACCAGTCCGCTTTGGCTTCACCCGGTGCATCCAAAAATGCATGCTGACGTGAAATACGACGTTCCGAATTGGTCACGGTGCCATCTTTTTCACCCCAACCTAAAGCGGGTAACAAGACATCAGCATATTGTGTGGTATCCGTGTCCTGACAGATATCAGACACCACCACGAATTCACATTTTTCCAGGGCACGTTTGACCTGATCTGCATCTGGCAAGCTGACCACTGGATTGGTGGCTATAATCCAGATTGCCTTAATCTTGCCGCTTTCAACCGCCTGGAATAAATCGACTGCTTTCAGTCCTGCTTGTTTAGCAATATACGGGCTTTGCCAGAAATTTTGTACCAGCTGCTGATGTCCCGGATTTTCTAAATCCAGATGTGCAGCCAGCATATTGGCTAGACCACCGACTTCACGCCCGCCCATCGCATTTGGCTGACCGGTCATGGAAAATGGCGCTGCACCGAGTTTGCCGATTTTACCGGTGAGCAAATGACAGTTAATAATACTGTTGGCTTTATCGACGCCACGTGATGACTGGTTTACGCCCATGGAGAACAACGTTATTACTTTGTCTGTCTGGGCAAACTTTTCAAAGAATTGAGTGAGTTTAACTGCTGAAATACCGGTACGTGCAGCCACATCCTCAATCAAAGCTTCAGTAGAACTGCTCGCTAAAGCCTGTTCCAGCCCTTGGGTATGTGCCGCAACAAATGCGTGATCAACGTAACCATGCTGATGTAAGTACTGTAATAAACCATTAAACAGTGCCACATCCTGACCCGGCAGAATTGGCAAATGCAAATCTGCTGCTTCACAGGTGCTGGTAAAGCGTGGATCAACCACGATCACAAGCAGGTCACGCTGTTCTTTGGCTTTCATAATGCGTTGGTACAATACTGGATGGCACCAAGCGGTATTGGAACCGACCAGTACCACCATGTCAGTATGTTCGAAATCTTCGTAGCTGGCTGGAACCAAATCTTCGCCAAAAGCTCGTTTATGTGCAGCAACAGCTGAAGACATACACAGGCGTGAATTGGTATCAATATTCGCGGTACCGAGATAGCCTTTGACGAATTTGTTCACCACATAATAATCTTCGGTCAGCAGCTGACCAGAAACATAAAATGCAATGCTATCACGGCCATATTGATCGATGCATTGCTGGAATTTATTGGCAATGGTCGAAACTGCCGTATCCCAACTGGTAACTTCACGCTGATCTTTACGACCCAACATTGGCTGCAGTAAGCGGGTTTCCAGACCTAAAGTATCTGCCAGATTACTGCCTTTGATGCATAACTTGCCGAAATTGGAAGGATGGTTGGCATCACCTTCAACAGTCACTTTTGGACCTGATGTGGTCGGCGTTACATGTGCAGTCACACCACAACCCACGCCACAATATGGGCACGTGGTCTGTGTGGTTTTAGTTTTTAATTCTGTGGAGCTTTCAATTTCCACAACGGGAATACTGTTCATGGATGCTCCTTAGGAGTTGAAACACAATTTAATTCTTTTCAAAAAAGGTTCATTACAACGGTGTCTTTTCAATGCAACTCATTTATTTGGATCAACCTTCGGTTCGACCTACTTTTCTTTCGGGAAAAGTAGGCAAAACCTGAGCCACACTGTGGCGTAAGATCCGCAAAACTCGCCCTCATCCGGCATGTATCAAAAAGGTCGCAGAAACATTCATTTTCATATTTTGTCTTGGCTCAAACAGTTGCGGATGACGTTTCCGCGGATCTTGGTTTCACCATGACAAATTGATTTTTTACCCTGCTTTCTTTAATGCAAAATCCCGACCAAAAAGCAGCTTGTTACGAATCGTTGCAATTGGGGTTTGATCTGCAATCAGTTCGGCATACCAGGTACCGTCTTCCGTATCACCAAACAGCACCGCACCAATGACTTTATCCTTTTGAATAATAATGCGTTTATAGATCTGACGTTTCTCGTCATTCAGTATGATATCTTCAAAATCATCTTTTGGTTCGAAGTCACCTGCAGAGAACACATCACAACCACTCACTTTCAGCTGAGTCGGAACCGTTGGCGATTTAAAGGTCAGGCTGCCATGCTCGGCCAGATGTGATGCACAAATGAACGCCTGGCCCCAAAGTGGTTCAACCAGACCAAAGGTTTGACCACGGTGCTCGATACATTCACCCACCGCATAAATACTTGGGTCAAAAGTCTGCATGGTGTCATTTACCAGCACACCGCGATTACAACGCAGACCAGCACTTTGCGCCAATGCGATATTTGGACGAATACCAACTGCAAAGACCACCAAATCAGCTTCCAGTACAGTCCCATCTTTGAGTTTCACTTGGGTCACATGACCTTCTTCACCAATTAAGCATTCGGTATTGGCTTCAGTCAGGATGGTGATACCTTTCTGCTCAATCGCTGTTTTCAGCATCTGGCTGGCTTTGCTGTCCAGCTGACGATCCATAATGCGATCCATCAGGTGAAACACAGTGACATTCATGCCTTGCTGTTGCAGGCCATAAGCAGCTTCCAGACCTAGTAGACCGCCACCAATCACCACCGCATTTTTCTTGGTTTTGCAGTAGTCCAGCATGTTGTTCACATCATAAATGTCGCGGAAGCTGAGTACGCCTTTTAAGTCACTACCTGGAATTGGCGGAACGAATGGCTTGGAACCCGTCGCCAGAATCAAACGGTCATAACTGATCACTTCGCCTTTTTCGGTATAAACCTGCTTACGCGGACGGTCGATACGAATCGCAGGATCACCTGCAATCAGACGAATACCTTTGTCGGCATACCATGCATGCGGATGCAGCATGATGTCATCAATGGTTTTCTCGCCAGAAAGCACTGGCGACAGCATGATGCGGTTGTAGTTACCCCACGGCTCTTCACCAATCACAGTAATTTCATAACAGTCTGGTGCCATATCCAGCAGGTCTTCCAGACAACGCATGCCTGCCAGACCATTACCGACCAGTACCAGTTTCATTTTTTCCGGTGAAACACCGTTGTTGGTGATATAGGTTTTTTGTGGCACGGGGCTAATGAACACCTTGCCATTTTCAATTTTGTTTGGAAAAACCAGCAGTTTTTGATCTTTATCTTCCAGGCAGCGGCCAGTCGCCAAACTAAAATGCTGCTTGTAAATTGGTGAAGCGACTACACGTTCACCTTGCAGATCACCAATGATGCCGCGTGACATCACAAATGCTTTACTAAATGGATCCTGGTTACTGAGTGCATAAACACGTTTTTCTGAACCTACACGAAAGATCGCAATTTGCTGATCTTCCACCAAAGCTGCAACGCCAGTATTAGGCGTGATGTCATCCAGTGCACACACTTCAACCCAATTCAGTTCATTCATATCTTTAAACATTGTCATATTCTTGCTCCTTTATTCTTTGAATCAGGCTTCAACTACCGGAATACGGCTGGCATTGCGTTCAGCTTCAGTTTTTGGACGGATCTGACCGCGCACTTCAGTAAATTGAACGTGCGGATCGTTTTGCTGTTCAGCCTTGGCATTAATAAAGGTTTTGAAACGTTTACGGACTTCTGGATCTTCAACTGCAGTACGCCATTCATCCTGATAAGTGCCCACCACATGCTCCATACGACGCTCGAGTTCTGCTGCCAGACCCAGTGAGTCATTCACAACGACATCTTTCAGATAATCCAGGCCACCTTCGAGATTGTCGCGCCATACTGAAGTACGTTGCAGACGGTCTGCAGTCTGGATATAGAACATGAAGAAACGGTCGATATAGCGGACTAGAGTTTGTGTATCCAGATCTGATGCCAGCAGTTCCGCGTGGCGTGGTTTCATACCGCCGTTACCGCAGACATACAGGTTCCAGCCTTTTTCAGTGGCAATCACACCAACGTCTTTGCTTTGTGCTTCGGCACATTCACGGGTACAGCCAGACACGGCCATTTTCAGTTTGTGTGGAGAACGTAAGCCCTTATAGCGGTTTTCCAGATAGATCGCCAAGCCCACAGAATCATCCACACCATAGCGGCACCAGGTGCTACCCACACAAGATTTCACGGTACGCAGCGATTTACCGTAAGCATGCCCCGATTCAAAACCGGCATTGATCAGTTTTTCCCAGATTTCTGGTAATTGATGCAGTTGCGCACCAAACATATCGACACGCTGGCCGCCAGTCAATTTGGTGTACAGACCATATTCTTTAGCAATTTGACCAATGACGATCAGACCATCTGGAGTGACTTCACCACCTGCCATACGAGGAACGACAGAGTAAGTACCATCTTTTTGAATGTTACCGAGGTAGTAGTCGTTACTGTCTTGCAGGCCGGCATGGCTTGGTTTCAGGACAAAGTCGTTCCAGCAAGATGCAAGAATATTGGCCACTGTTGGCTTACAGATATCACAGCCCAGACCATGACCATGTTGCTGGATCAGGTCATCAAAGGTCTTGATTTCATTCACACGAACCAGGTGATACAGCTCTTGGCGTGAATAAGCAAAGTGTTCGCAGAGATGGTTGTTTACGGTAACGCCTTGACGTTGTAACTCAGATTTTAGAACTTGCGTCACCAGCGGTGCACAGCCACCACAGGCAGTTGCGGCTTTGGTGCATTTTTTCAGAGCGCCTAGTGAAGTTGAACCATCGGCAATCGCTGAACAGATATCCGCTTTAGATACGTTATTACATGAACAGATCGTTGCGCTGTCTGGGAGCAGGTCTACACCGCTGCCACCCGTTTTCGCTGCTGCCTGATCAAAGCCCGGCATGATCAGGCTTTCCGGATTTTCCGGGATTTCCAGACCATTTAGCATCATTTGCAGCAGGTCGTTATATTCTTTGGCACAACCGACCAGCACTGCACCGAGCAGTTTGGTTTTTTCAGCATTAACCACAATTTTCTTGTAGATCTGTGCCGCTTCATCGGCATAGAAATAGCTCAGTGAACCTGGTGTCATGGCATGTGCATCGCCAACTGATGCAACATCCACACCCATCAGTTTCAGCTTGGTGCTCATGTCTGCGCCAGCAAATGCTGCACATTCTTCTTGTAGGACATGTTTCGCAGCAATACGTGCCATGTCGTAGCCTGGCGCAACCAGACCAAAAATCTTGTTATTCCACAGCGCACATTCACCAATCGCGTAAATGTCTGGATTGGAAGTTTGGCAATAATCATTGATCATGATCCCGCCACGCTCACCGATTGCCAGTCCGCTTTGACGTGCCAGCTCATCACGTGGACGGATCCCTGCAGAGAACAGAATGATGTCGGTTTCCAGCTCAGCACCATCACCAAACTTCATCACGTGCTTGGCATTGACACCATCTTCAATAGACGAGGTGGCTTTTTGGGTATGGACTTTAACGCCCAGATCTTCGATTTTGCTGCGTAATACTTTACCGCCAAGATCATCAATCTGTACTGCCATTAAGCGTGGTGCGAATTCGACCACATGCGTTTCCAGATTCAGATCACGCAGCGCTTTTGCCGCTTCCAGCCCCAGCAAACCACCACCAATCACGACACCGTTTTTGGCATTCAAGCTCGCTGCACGAATGGCATCCAGATCTTCAATAGTACGGTAAACAAAGCAATTTTCACGGTCATTACCAGGAATTGGCGGCACAAAAGCGTAGGAGCCGGTAGCTAAAACCAGTTTGTCATAAGCAATCACATCGCCATGATTAGTGGTGACTGTTTTATTAACAGTATCGATTGCAGTCGCTTTGGTACTCAAACGCAGATCAATTCCATACGCATCTGCAAAGTCATTACGGCAAAGGGTTAAATCCTTGGCTGATTTTCCAGTGAAATATTCAGTTAAATGTACACGGTCATAAGCCAGACGCGGCTCTTCTGCCAGAATAGTGATTTCAACCTCATCACCCGCATGCTCAAGCAAAGATTCAATAAATTTGTGTCCTACCATGCCATGGCCAATCATTACCAGTTTCATATTCCCTCTCCTAAATTTTCTAAATCTTGTATCTTGTGTTTTAAGCCAGGTTGTTTCGTTCAAGAACAGCTTCTTCATATAGCTTTTGCTCTTTGGCCTTATGCTCAACCGAGAAGCGAATCATCAGAACAAAACTTGCTGCAATCACGACCAGGCCGCCAAGTGCCATCAGACAGGTTTGAATATCCAGCATGCCTTTAAGTAAGAATCCTGCGGCGACCGCACCCACGTTACCGCCTGCACCGATAATGCCGGCCACACCACCTAAGGCATCACGGTCAATAAATGGCACCAGCGCATACGTTGCACCACATGCCATGTGGGTAAATAATGCGAAGACAGTCATTGTGATGATGGCCAGCATGGCACTGTTCATTTGCGAGAATAAAATCAGGAATAAGCCTTCCATCAAGATCATGGCAAACAGCACTTTGGTACGTCCGTCCAGGCCTTTTTTGATGGCAACTTTGTCTGAAACGATGCCACCCAGTGCACGGGCAAATAGTGCTAGCAGACCGAAGATCCCGGCCGTCATACCTGCTTCTTTTAAACCAAAGCTGAAGTTTTCTACGTAGTACATGGCTACGATGTTATGAATGAAGATTTCGATACCGAAACAGGCCGCATAAGCGCCAAATAGAATCCAGACACGGTAGTTACGTGCAGCATGCATCAGAATTGCCATGCCACCTTTTTTCTCGCTACCTACCTGGATTCCTGCTGCACGCAGTTCTTTAAAGTTGCCTTGTGGACAGTCCTGAGTGAATTTCCAGTACAATGCACCGACGATCACCATCATTAGGCCTGGAACGATCAGTGCAATTCTCCAGCCCATCGCCTGTTCAACACCGAACATCACCAGCGCAGCCAGAAGTAAGGGCATCAAGGCTTGAGTTGCACCACCACCGGCATTTCCCCAACCTGCAGATGCCGCATTGGCTGTACCGACCACATTCGGCGCAAACATGATGCTGGTGTGATATTGGGTAATGACGAAACTGGCACCAATGGCGCCAATCAGTAAGCGGAAAAACAGAAAGGATTCATAGCTATTCGCAGAGGCCACACCAAAGACCGGGATACTGCCGAGTACGAGTAAGGCGGTATAGGTTTTCCGTGGACCATATTTGTCACATAGCGGACCGACAATCAGTCGAACCAGAATAGTGATTGCGACTGCTGCAATATTGATATTGGCGATTTGATCTTTGGTTAAGCTGAATTCACCTGCGATCACAGGCATCAGCGGTGCACAGGCGAACCAGGCAAAGAAGCAGACAAAAAACGCGAGCCAACTCATATGGAAGGCTCTCATTGCTGCGCTGCTGAAATTCAAAAGACTTATTTTTGTTGCTTTCTTTTCATATAAATTTGAAGACATCACCATCTCCTTCCAGAACTGAACGTATAGGCTTATCTGCTATGCGAATCGCTGCACACCAGATGCGATCAGAACGGACGTCATTGGCCGTCTTACAAATTTCTTTAGAGTCGTCTTTGACTCAAATTCTATTAAGCACAAAGCGTGCCAATAAAATAATTCTATAAATAAGTATTTGTATTTATATTATTTATCGAAAGGTACTTTTATATTTTTTCTAAATTATAGTGACTGAGAACCAAGCTCTTTCTTATTTTCCTGAGAATATTCATATCCAGATTTTAAAATTGCCACTTCACTGCGCCTTTTGGCACAGCTTTAGTGCAAGGAAGCATATAATCAAATTAGGTATTTTTAATTAAAGAAAAACTTGTAGTTAAAATTTAAATTTTTTAAATGAGTTAGCTAATTAGGGCGTGTTGACACTTTTAGCTTAAAAAAATAGCGAAGTAGTAAAATCAAATCACCAAACCCAATTTTACTATTCGCTATGCCTCGTACCATGCTGACAGATCAACACTGGCAAAAGTTGAAAGTTATTCTGCGTAATTTATCCATTCACCACAACTCAAATTTACGCAATTTTATTGAAGCTATTCTCTATAGAATTAGGACAGGTTG
>NZ_VOZD01000065.1:0-1029 GCF_013419915.1 Acinetobacter sp. YH12043 | reverse complement strand
TTGTGCGACAGGATTTTGAACAACTTGCTAAAGTACACCATGTTGGACAGAAATTTAGAGCGGCTTCCCGGTGGGATCAGTTTATTGCCATATTGATGTCTCAATTCTCTTGTAGGCAAAGTCTGAGAGATATTCAATCCAATTTGGAGTGCCAACAGGAAAAGCTAAGTCATCTCGGAGCAAAGTCTATTCCCCGAAGCACGCTGGCACGAATCAATGAGCAGCAGCCTGCTGCCTTGTATCAACAGCTATTTTACAAGTTGCTTAAATACTATGACCACTCAAAAGTCGCTCATAAATTTCGCTTTAAGAATCCCTTGTATTCCTTGGATGCCAGTCATATTGACCTGTCGCTTTCCTTATGTGAATGGGCCAAAGTTCACGACTCAAAAGCCAGCATGAAACTCAGTATAGGATTGAATCACAGCAATGATATTCCTGAGTTTGTTGCAGTTGAAAATGGCAAAGAAAATGACATGGTACAAGGCCGCAAATTCCAGTTTCCTGCTGGCAGCATTGTAGTTTTTGATAAAGGCTATGTCGATTACCAATGGTATGCAAATCTGACTGCTCAAAACATTGGATTTGTCACACGTTTTAGGCCTAAATCTGTGTATCAGGTGATCCAGCAACATCCAGTGCTTGAATCCAAAGGTATTCTAAAAGATGAAACCATTCAGCTGAATAGCGCACATGCCCTAAAAAGAAAAGCCCCAGTGTTAAGAAGAATTGAATATAGAGATCAGCAAAGTGGCAAGCACTTTAGCTTTCTCAGCAATAACTTTCATTTAGCCGCCTCCACCATTGCGGCGATTTATAAAGATCGTTGGAAAGTTGAGCTGTTCTTTAAGGCGATTAAGCAGAATCTCAAATTAAAAGCGTTTCTAGGCCGCAGCAGGAACGCAATTCAGACACAAATCTGGATTGCGATGATCGCCTATTTATTGGTGAGTTTCGCTCAACATTTAGGAAAAACAGGTTGGACAGTTCAACGTTTACTCAGAATAATTCAAGTGAATTTGTTTGAAA
>NZ_VOZD01000064.1:0-1087 GCF_013419915.1 Acinetobacter sp. YH12043 | reverse complement strand
GGCAGAGTAAAACTTGAAGTGCGACATAAACCACCTAATTAATTTAAAGGGTTTATGGAGTATATAAAATTGTCATACCATCATCTTAACTTTGAAGATCGTACTGCATTAATGCTTGAGTCAAGAAAAGAAGGCTTTTCAGCCAGAAAATTTGCTGAACTCATTAAAAGACATCCTAGTACGATCTATCGTGAGCTTAAAAGAAATAGCATCAATGACGTTTATCAAGCTCAATATGCTTCTGATAACACCTTCGCTAGACGTAGACGCGGTCACAGAAAACTCAAAATCGACTCAATTCTCTGGAGATTTATTGTTGAAGCGATCCGTTGTTTATGGTCTCCTCAGCAAATAGCAAAGCGTTTAAAGACATTTCCTGATTTGGATCAAACAATGAATGTAAGCCATACAACGATTTATTCAACTATACGAGCATTACCAAAGGGTGAGTTGAAAAAAGACTTATTATCCTGTCTGCGTCATGAAAATAAAAAGCGAAAAGCTAACGGTGAACCTAAAAAAGATTCTATATTACAGGATATTAAAACTATTCATGAGCGCCCAGCCGAAGTTCAAGAAAGAAAAATACCGGGTCATTGGGAAGCCGATTTAATTAAAGGTAAAGACAATAAAAGTTCGATAGCAACACTTATTGAACGAAATACACGGCTCTGTATCTTGGCAACATTACCTGATGCAAAGGCAGAATCAGTGCGCAAGGCTTTAACTGAAGCTCTGAAATATTTACCTGCAGAACTACGTAAAACGTTGACCTATGACCGTGGACGTGAGATGTCAGAACATAAAATCCTCGAAGAAGATTTAGGCATAGATGTATATTTCTGTGACCCACATTCGCCATGGCAGAAAGGTACATGCGAAAATATGAATGGTTTAATTAGGCAATATTTACCTAAAGGGATTGATTTAAATCAGGCAGATCAGCATTATTTAAATCAAGTCGCTATGTCACTGAATACTCGTCCTAGAAAAGCGTTAGATTGGCTTACACCATTAGAGAAATTTGCTCAGCTTGTTGATTATCATAAGGCTTTTGAAACTGTCGCACCTCATGTTTGAATTCGCC
>NZ_VOZD01000063.1:0-1089 GCF_013419915.1 Acinetobacter sp. YH12043 | reverse complement strand
GAAAGACGTGATAGCCTGCGAAAAGCTCCGGGGAGGCGGCAAATATCCTGTGATCCGGAGATGTCTGAATGGGGAAACCCACCGGCTATAAGGTCGGTATCATAAACTGAATACATAGGTTTATGAGGCGAACGCGGAGAAGTGAAACATCTCAGTATCCGTAGGAAAAGAAATCAATTGAGATTCCCTCAGTAGCGGCGAGCGAAAGGGGAACAGCCCATTAAGTCATATCAGTTTTAGTGGAATGCTCTGGGAAGTGCAACCATAGTGGGTGATAGTCCTGTACACGAAAGGGCTGATATGATGATGTCGAGTAGGGCGAGGCACGTGAAACCTTGTCTGAATATAGGGGGACCATCCTCTAAGGCTAAATACTCCTGACTGACCGATAGTGAACCAGTACCGTGAGGGAAAGGCGAAAAGAACCCCTGTGAGGGGAGTGAAATAGATCCTGAAACCGCATGCATACAAGCAGTGGGAGCCACTTTGTGTGGTGACTGCGTACCTTTTGTATAATGGGTCAGCGACTTATATTCAGTAGCGAGGTTAACCGAATAGGGGAGCCGTAGAGAAATCGAGTCTTAATAGGGCGTTTAGTTGCTGGGTATAGACCCGAAACCGGGTGATCTATCCATGAGCAGGTTGAAGGTTGGGTAACACTAACTGGAGGACCGAACCCACTGTCGTTGAAAAGCCAGGGGATGACTTGTGGATAGGGGTGAAAGGCTAATCAAACTCGGTGATAGCTGGTTCTCCCCGAAAGCTATTTAGGTAGCGCCTCGGACGAATACCATTGGGGGTAGAGCACTGTTTCGGCTAGGGGGTCATCCCGACTTACCAAACCGATGCAAACTCCGAATACCAATGAGTACTATCCGGGAGACAGACTGCGGGTGCTAACGTCCGTAGTCAAGAGGAAAACAATCCAGACCGCCAGCTAAGGTCCCTAAATCATAGTTAAGTGGGAAACGATGTGGGAAGGCATAGACAGCTAGGAGGTTGGCTTAGAAGCAGCCACCCTTTAAAGAAAGCGTAATAGCTCACTAGTCGAGTCGGCCTGCGCGGAAGATGTAACGGGGCTAAAACTAT
>NZ_VOZD01000062.1:0-1193 GCF_013419915.1 Acinetobacter sp. YH12043 | reverse complement strand
GGGAAATCTTATCTTGAGGTAGGCTTCCCGCTTAGATGCTTTCAGCGGTTATCCCTTCCGAACATAGCTACCCGGCGATGCGACTGGCGTCACAACCGGTACACCAGAGGTTCGTCCACTCTGGTCCTCTCGTACTAGGAGCAGATCCTCTCAAATTTCCAGCGCCCACGGTAGATAGGGACCGAACTGTCTCACGACGTTCTAAACCCAGCTCGCGTACCTCTTTAAATGGCGAACAGCCATACCCTTGGGACCTGCTTCAGCCCCAGGATGAGATGAGCCGACATCGAGGTGCCAAACACCGCCGTCGATATGAACTCTTGGGCGGTATCAGCCTGTTATCCCCAGAGTACCTTTTATCCGTTGAGCGATGGCCCTTCCATACAGAACCACCGGATCACTAAGACCTACTTTCGTACCTGCTCGACTTGTGGGTCTCGCAGTTAAGCGCGCTTTTGCCTTTATACTCTACGCGTGATTTCCGACCACGCTGAGCGCACCTTCGTACTCCTCCGTTACTCTTTAGGAGGAGACCGCCCCAGTCAAACTACCCACCAGACATGGTCCTCGCTCCCGATCAGGGAGCAGAGTTAGAACCTCAATATTACCAGGGTGGTATTTCAAGGACGGCTCCATGGCAACTAGCGTCACCACTTCAAAGCCTCCCACCTATCCTACACAAGTAAGATCAAAGTTCAATGTCAAGCTGCAGTAAAGGTTCACGGGGTCTTTCCGTCTAGCCGCGGGTACACCGCATCTTCACGGCGAATTCGATTTCACTGAGCCTCTGCTGGAGACAGCGCCGCCATCATTATGCCATTCGTGCAGGTCGGAACTTACCCGACAAGGAATTTCGCTACCTTAGGACCGTTATAGTTACGGCCGCCGTTTACTGGGGCTTCGATCAAGAGCTTCGCTTACGCTAACCCCATCAATTAACCTTCCAGCACCGGGCAGGCATCACACCCTATACGTCCACTTTCGTGTTTGCAGAGTGCTATGTTTTTAATAAACAGTTGCAGCGGCCTGGTTTCTGAGGCTGCCAACAGCTCAAGGAGCAAGTCCTATCACCGCCGGCAGCGTACCTTCTCCCGAAGTTACGGTACCATTTTGCCTAGTTCCTTCAGCAGAGTTCTCTCAAGCGCTTTGGTCTACTCGACCTGACCACCTGTGTCGGTTTCGGGTACGATTCC
>NZ_VOZD01000061.1:0-1210 GCF_013419915.1 Acinetobacter sp. YH12043 | reverse complement strand
GGGATAAGTGGACGTTACTCGCAGAATAAGCACCGGCTAACTCTGTGCCAGCAGCCGCGGTAATACAGAGGGTGCAAGCGTTAATCGGATTTACTGGGCGTAAAGCGCGCGTAGGTGGCTAATTAAGTCAAATGTGAAATCCCCGAGCTTAACTTGGGAATTGCATTCGATACTGGTTAGCTAGAGTATGGGAGAGGATGGTAGAATTCCAGGTGTAGCGGTGAAATGCGTAGAGATCTGGAGGAATACCGATGGCGAAGGCAGCCATCTGGCCTAATACTGACACTGAGGTGCGAAAGCATGGGGAGCAAACAGGATTAGATACCCTGGTAGTCCATGCCGTAAACGATGTCTACTAGCCGTTGGGGCCCTTGAGGCTTTAGTGGCGCAGCTAACGCGATAAGTAGACCGCCTGGGGAGTACGGTCGCAAGACTAAAACTCAAATGAATTGACGGGGGCCCGCACAAGCGGTGGAGCATGTGGTTTAATTCGATGCAACGCGAAGAACCTTACCTGGCCTTGACATACAGAGAACTTTCCAGAGATGGATTGGTGCCTTCGGGAACTCTGATACAGGTGCTGCATGGCTGTCGTCAGCTCGTGTCGTGAGATGTTGGGTTAAGTCCCGCAACGAGCGCAACCCTTTTCCTTATTTGCCAGCACTTCGGGTGGGAACTTTAAGGATACTGCCAGTGACAAACTGGAGGAAGGCGGGGACGACGTCAAGTCATCATGGCCCTTACGGCCAGGGCTACACACGTGCTACAATGGTCGGTACAAAGGGTTGCTACTGCGCGAGCAGATGCTAATCTCAAAAAGCCGATCGTAGTCCGGATCGCAGTCTGCAACTCGACTGCGTGAAGTCGGAATCGCTAGTAATCGCGGATCAGAATGCCGCGGTGAATACGTTCCCGGGCCTTGTACACACCGCCCGTCACACCATGGGAGTTTGTTGCACCAGAAGTAGGTAGTCTAACCTTAGGGAGGACGCTTACCACGGTGTGGCCGATGACTGGGGTGAAGTCGTAACAAGGTAGCCGTAGGGGAACCTGCGGCTGGATCACCTCCTTAACGAAAGATTGACGATTGGTAAGAATCCACAACAAGTTGTTCTTCATGACGATGTATCTGAGGGTCTGTAGCTCAGTTGGTTAGAGCACACGCTTGATAAGCGTGGGGTCACAAGTTCAAGTCTTGTCAGACCCACCA